>DATBNH010000555.1:0-3407 GCA_036554405.1 Cellvibrionaceae bacterium
TGGCACGTGGTTTAGCCTTGGCTTTGGATTTTGCCTTTTTCGCTGTGCCTTTCAGTTTGGCAGCCGCTTTACGCTCCAGTGTTTTCACTTTAGAGGCGGCGCGCTTTTCTGCCACCTTGGCCTTAGCGGCCAGTTTTTTAGCCGCTGCTTTTACTTTGGCGGCATTAGCTTTAGCCCGAGCTTTGCGCCACTTAGCTTCAAAGGCTGCCTGTGCCTTAGCCAAATCTGCCTCGGCCCTGGCACTGAGCTGTTGTTCAATAGCTGCAACTCTTTGTTTAGCGGCCGCTTCAACAGCATGCGCAGCAGCAATAGACTTGGCTTTTGCCAATTCGGTTTTTTGTTGTGCGATTTTAAAGCGTAAATCACGAGACTTTTCCGACAGCCGCTTGGTGGCAGCGGCGGCAGTTTTCGCTGCACGCTTGTCCATAGCTTTACCCGATTTACTCGCTTTATTTTTGGCAACCTGTGCCTTTTTACGGGCAGCGGCAACTTTCTTTTGCTGTTCATCAATCAGTTTTTGCGTCTTATCGATTGCCGTTTGAGCTTTAGTTACTGCCGGATCAACAACCGCCGCAGCTTTGCGCTTAACAGCTGCAACTTTGCGTTTAACCGGGGCTTTGCGTTTACTGGTGGTTTTTTTAGCAGAAGCTTTTTTCGCTACTCTAGCCATGATTTATCTCCTGAATTGTTTTACACGAAACTTCAAAAAATTGTCATTATCGTGAACGCCGCAGGCGCACAACTAGGATACTATGCAAAAAATGATCAAATTGCACGTTTTCGGCACAAATTATTCAACGTTTCAGGCATTAATCACAAGTCGATACAGATTTATGGAATTAATTTCCTCACTTAATTACCTACATTAATTTGTAGACATAAAAAAAGCCCCGAAGGGCTTTGTAGCAGATTTATAAATCGGCGCCTAACGCAACACAGAAAAAAGCTGAGCACGAATTGTATCAACACTGCCAACACCGGATATTTTGGTCAACATCGGGGCATTTTCTGCTCCTGATTCAGCCAGAGACTGATAGAAATTGACCAACGGCTTGGTTTGTTCATGATAAACCGCCAAACGCTTGCGCACGGTTTCTTCCTGATCGTCTTCACGCAACACTAACTCTTCTCCGGTTTCATCATCACGACCTGCAACCTTTGGAGGATTGTGCTGTTCATGATAAACCCGACCAGAGGCTTCATGCACACGGCGACCACTCAGCCGTTTTACAATTTCTTCATCATCTACGTCTATTTCTATCACATGGTCAATAACGATTCCGGCCTCTAGCAATGCTTCGGCCTGGGGGATAGTGCGTGGAAAACCATCAAATAAAAACCCCTTGATACAATCATCAGCGGTAATACGCTCTTTAACCAGAGCAATGATTAAATCATCTGACACCAAGCCACCTGAGGCCATAATATCTTTGGCTTGAAGTCCAAGCGCGGTTCCTGCTTTAACCGCTGCACGCAGCATATCGCCAGTGGAGATTTGTGGTATGCCAAACTCATCCATAATCATTTTGGCCTGTGTACCCTTCCCTGCGCCCGGTGCCCCCAACAATATGACTTTCATGACCGTTTGCTCCTCATAGTGTAGAGTTGTAGGCCGCTATTACGGCGTCAACCCCTTATCACGGTATATGGTGTGAAAAAGGCGTTACAATACACGGGTGTGCTGTCAATCACAAGACGGCCCCTTAGCCCTTACACAAGCCACTGTTTTTACTATACTTTTAGTCAAAAATCTGCAGGAGAAAGCATATGAAGCCCGCTGAACTGATAGCTCACTGGAACAAGAACGCCAGTGGCGAACTGACAGCCCACAACTATGCCATCAACTTGCCACTTGAGGATGCAGCCAAAATTGAGGCTCTGGCACTGATGTACCCAAAGCGTACCAAAGAGCAATTAATAACCGACCTTTTAACGGCCGCTCTCTATGAACTGGAAGAGTCCATGCCTTATATAAAGGGGGAAGAAATTATAGAGCATGATGAACAAGGTGATGCAATCTATGCAGACAAGGGCCCTACTACTCAATTTTTAGCGTTGGCCAATGAGCAGTTACAAGCACTTAAAGCGTTGAAGGAGTAGCCACGGAACGATGCCTAACCTCAGGCATCCATATCGCCGTAATACTCTCCCTCTTCGTAGATAATCTCTGCTACCAGCTGGGCCGGTGTTTTTCCCCGGCAATCAATCGTGATATCGGCATAACGCTGGTAGAGAGGCTGGCGTTCTGCGTACATATCGGCCAGGGTCTGATCAGCCGACTTGGCAATACCACGTCCCACAGGGTTATCGATACGCTGCAAAATGGCTTCGAGGGGGAGATGCAAGTGAACCACCTGCCCCAGGCTTTTAAGATGCACCATTGCCTCATCGCTGTATATGGCACTGCCCCCGGTAGCGATAATACTGTTAGTGGCATTGACTGTTTTTAATACGGCCGCTTCTATTTGCCGCAGCATTAAGTGGCCATCCTCCTTTAAAATATCTTCCAGGGCTCGCCCTTCACGCGTCTGAATCGTCAAATCGGTATCGACAAATTCCCGAACCAACTCTTTGGCCAATAATACCCCCAGGGTGCTCTTACCCACCGCGGGCATACCAATCAGGATTAAATTACCTGTAGCCGTTGTCATAAAATCTCCCAATTCAGTTATCGATGAAGTTTCAAGCTGACTTTTACCACCTTGGCATCGTGCATCTCAAGCACCAGGAACTCGACCTGGCCAAGCCTTACCCGATCGCCCACCACTGGTTGCTTATAGCGCTTGTAGATATAGCGGCCAATGCTCCAGTTGGCCATATCTTCTGGCACATCAAAACTATACAGCAACCCCAAATCCGCCAGCTTGGCGCGTGGCGTGACCACAAATTCACCAAAGAATGCCTGTGCCGATAAACGCTCGGGTTCATGCTGGCCCACCACCACTTTATCCAGGCCGGTAAGTTCATCAGCTCTGGCCAGAAAATAAATATGATCGCCCGGCTGCAGCCTTGCGTCTTCGATCATGGGCATAGGTTGACCATCACGAATTATGCACAACAACTGAGTGTGTGCAGACAAGGGTAAATTGGCCGCTCCCACTTTTAGCGCCGGGCTATCATCCAACACCTGATAACCGACAAATTCAAAGCCCGCCTGACCGGGCACGCCCAGCTCCACCCGTTGTACCCGCGAAGAGGCTCCGGGAACATTCACTTTAAGCCATCGCGCCACCGGGGCCACTGTCCAGCCCTGTAATACCAGCGAAATAAGCACTATAAAAAAGGCAATGTTAAAAAAGAACGGCCAGTTATCAAGACCCGCCAACCACGGGAACATAGCCAGTACAATCGGCACTGCCCCACGCAGCCCCACCCAACTTATAAACAGTTTCTCTTGCCACGAAAAC
>DATBNH010000275.1:0-2059 GCA_036554405.1 Cellvibrionaceae bacterium
TTATGACGGAAGACGATTTCTTTCGTAAAATTTGTTTTGATGGGCTCGATAAGCGCTTACGCAAATCATTAACTAATGACTTGCCGGATTACAGCGACAGGCACAAGGCCTATGAAGAGCGGTTGACCTTCGAGCTGAATATTATTTTACAGATGGGCTTTCCCGGCTATTTTTTGATCGTAATGGACTTTATTCAATGGGCCAAAGATAACGGTATTCCCGTCGGGCCCGGTCGTGGTTCGGGTGCCGGTTCACTGGTGGCCTACTCACTGCAAATTACTGATCTTGATCCACTGGCTTACGATTTGCTGTTCGAGCGTTTTCTTAATCCTGAACGGGTCTCTATGCCAGATTTCGATGTGGACTTCTGCATGGAAAATCGCGACAGGGTGATTAACTATGTGGCTGAACGTTATGGCCGTGAGGCGGTCAGTCAAATTATTACCTTCGGTACCATGGCCGCCAAAGCTGTGGTGCGGGATGTGGCACGGGTGTTAGGTAAATCCTATGGCCTGGCTGATAAGCTCTCAAAATTAATCCCCCCGACACCAGGTATGACGCTATCACAGGCGCTGTCCGAGGTCGAACTGATCGGTGAATTGTTAACAACCGATGGCGATGCCCAGGAAATCTGGGACATGGCCATTAAACTGGAAGGCCTGACCCGCAATGTGGGTAAGCATGCCGGCGGTGTGGTGATTGCGCCCAACCGTTTAACTGATTTTTCACCTCTATATTGCGATGAGTCGGGCAAGGGCCTGGTGACCCAATACGATAAAAACGATGTTGAAGAAGCCGGATTGGTTAAATTCGACTTTTTGGGGCTGCGCACTTTAACCATTATCGATTGGGCGCTGGAGATGATTAATCGTCAGCGCCAGCAAGCCGGTGAAAGCGCTGTAGATATCACCGAAATTCCACTGGATGACAGTAAAACCTTTGCCCTGTTGAAGCGCGCCGAAACCACAGCGGTTTTTCAGCTTGAATCGCGTGGTATGAAAGAGCTGATAAAAAAACTGAGCCCGGATAACCTTGAAGATATGATTGCCCTTGTGGCGCTTTACCGGCCGGGGCCTTTGGACTCGGGCATGGTGGACGATTTTGTCAATCGTAAACACGGTCGCGCTCAGGTCGCTTATCCCGATGCCAAATATCAACACAAGTGCCTGGAGCCTATCCTCAAGCCGACCTATGGTGTGATTGTTTACCAGGAACAAGTCATGCAGATTGCCCAAGAGCTAGCCGGCTACAGTCTGGGTGGCGCCGACTTGTTGCGTCGTGCTATGGGTAAGAAAAAACCCGAAGAGATGGCCAAGCAGCGGGAGTTTTTTGCCGAGGGCGCCAAAGGCAAGGGTATAGATCCCGACCTTGCCATGAAAATTTTTGACCTAGTGGAAAAATTTGCCGGCTACGGCTTTAATAAATCCCACTCGGCTGCCTATGCGTTGGTGTCATACCAGACCGCGTGGCTTAAAGCACATTATCCCGCACACTTTATGGCGGCCACTATCAGCTCGGATATGGATAAAACCGACAAGGTGGTGACCTTTATTGAAGAGTGTCGCACCATGGGGCTAACCCTGCTGCCGCCGGATGTAAACGGCGGTGAGCTTAAATTTGCTGTCGATGAGCATAACCGTATTATCTATGGCCTGGGGGCAATTAAAGGGCTCGGCGAGGGGCCGGTAGAAAGTATTATTAATGCGCGACAAGCCGGTGGCCCCTTCAGCAATCTGTTTGATTTTTGCGCCCGCGTCGATCCGCGCAAAGTCAATAAACGCGCACTTGAGGCGTTAATACGCTCTGGGGCTGCCGACACGCTTGGGCCGGGTCGAGGCGTGGACCAGGATCGTGCGATTATGTTTGCCGCTATTACCGAAGCGGTTAAAACGGCAGAGCAGAAGGCCGCCAATGCCAACGCCGGCATGGTGGATCTTTTTGCTGATGTGGTGCCAGAAGCGGCCAGTGCCGATGAGGTCTATCGTGAATTTGCCAACACCCGCGCCTGGTCAATGAAAGAGCGGCTACAGGCGGAAAACGAAACTTTGGGATTGTACTA
>DATBNH010000279.1:0-6857 GCA_036554405.1 Cellvibrionaceae bacterium
TGGACGAGGGTGGCGTGCGCGTCCCCTTCGCGATTTGGTGGCCGGAACACGTTGAGGGTGGCCGCCGAATTGATAAGCCTGCTCAACATATCGATTTGTTGCCAACACTCATGTCGTTGGTCGGCCAGACACCGGAGAATCCGGATCAGCTACATGGACTTGATCTGACGCCCCTTTTGGCCGAAGAGGAAGCCGGACATTACTGGCCCGATAGGCTTCTTTTCGTACATCACTTCAGAAATACCACTCGCCCGCATCAGGTCGCCGTTGCTCCTGGTCCCGGTGCGGTTCGCACTGAGCGCTGGCTTGCGACCCAGGCACATGATGAGCAGTGGGCATTGTACGACCTGAAAAATGATCCACGACAGCAGCATGATATTGCCGGCCAAGCCGAGGCGACCTTGGCCTCGCTCTCGCAAGCCTATGGGCGATGGTATCGGGATTTGCTTGCCACTAATGGTGCACTTGAACCACTGCCTATCGAAATTGGTCACGCCGGGTATGAGCAGGTGCTGTTTCCTGCGCACGAAGGCAGCATCGTCAGGGGGGATATTGACTACCACAACGGCGATGGCTGGTCTCATGATTGGGTAACCAGTCAGAGTGAGGCCGCGGGTACTCTGACGTGGCCTCTGAAAGTCGTCAGCCCAGGGCGCTACCGAGTCTCGCTGGGTTATGCGAGCCCGGATGGCGAGTACCTGGGGCCCTTGTCCCTGAGCATAATGGGTGAGCTGCGCTCGGCGAGTGTGTTGGCTGAACATGCTGTGGAGCTGCGTCAGGGGAAACGCCGTTATGAAACCGGGGAGGCACCAGACATTGAGTGGGCCAGTGAAGATTTGGGTATGTTAGGGCTTGAGCCGGGGCAGGGGGAGATTAGACTCACCTTCGGCACCGATAAAAACGCGCATCGGTTAATGGTTAAGCATCTATTGGTTGAAAAGGTGGAGTAAAACCATTTTGCTCGTTTTTTGATCGCAAAAAATAGTATGTGAGAGGTGGGTGTGACCGTCGGATTAAATCCGGTGACTCCGCCCATTGTTATCTTACCGCCTCTTTGCCTGCTGGCGCATTATGCGTTTACGGCTGCGTTGCCCTTGTAATTTGCCCGGCAACCCCCAACTCTGTTGTATAGCGGCGTTACGGGTGGCACTCGGCCTGGAAAATGCTAATATACAACCCCCTTTTTTCAATGCGTTGAGAGCGCAGACAATAACAACGAGGTATTCAAGTGACCAAGCAGTTAATGATTTACGATAACATCCAGCCGCTCAACAGCGAAGCGCACCGCACCTATGCCGTAAAAGTCGATTCTTATGATTTTGCTGCCGAGATGACCTCGGTGCCAATTCTGGCCACTGAGATTGCCTTTGCCTCGGCCGAATATCCGGTGATTTTCTCTGCCCCCAATCAAGATGGCGAGCATATGCCGTTGGCGATGATGGGTGTCAAGCAAGGCGAGAACCTGATGCTGGATGCCGATGGTAAAATTGATGCGAGCTATATTCCCGCCTTTATTCGCCGTTACCCCTTTGTGTTTGCCGCCACCAACGATAATAAAGATCTGACGCTGTGTATCGATGACGAAAGCAAGACCGTTATTAAAGATGGCAGTGCCGGCAAGCGTTTGTTCGATGACAATGGCGAGCAAACCGACTACCTCAAAGAGGTATTGGGCTTCTTGCAGGATTACCAATACCGCGCCGAAATGACACGCAACTTCTGCAAAAAGCTTGCCGAGTTGGAATTGCTGGAGCCGATGCAGGCCAATATCGAATTCAAAGGTAATGCCGATGCCAATATGAGCATTAAAGGCTTTTACACCATTAAGCGTGAAAAGCTTAAAGCCTTAACCGATGAGCAGGCACTGGACCTGTTCAAAAAAGACGGCCTGGAATTGATCTACGCTCACTTGCAGTCAATGAGTAACCTGAACAAGCTTATTGAACGCAAAAACTTGCGTCTTAATCAGGAAAAGATGGCCGCTAATGGTTAAGTGTACATCGGGGAAATAACTTTGGTAGTTGTCCCTGGGGTTTTCGCAAAAAGTCGGCTTTTGCCGGCTTTTTGCGTTTTGGACAAGAGGTTTTAACCAGACTTGCCGGTATAGATAGACAAAATATCTGTGTGGGTATTTTGCACCATATCCTTGAGCACAGAGCTTCGTAAGAAACCGATGCCGTGCTTGCCGTGGCATCCCGCTACGATCAGGGGGCAATCGAGTTTTTGGGCGAGGGTAATAATCTCTGCAGCCGGGTCGCCGAATACAATATGTAAATGATGACCGGGAATGCGGTATTCGGCGGCAATTGTCTGTAATTGCGGGAATACGGTTTGGCGAATATGCTGCTCATTGCTATTGTGGTTTTTGCCGGTCAAGTCGCCAAAGCCTGTAACCGGATGCTCCTCTACATGTGCCAGGTGAATACTGTCGCGGGCAGCCAGCTGCAATGCTTTTACCAGCAGTGCTGAGGGGTCTTCATCCAGCGCGATAGCGACCAATGCGGAGGAATAAATAGTCATAACGACAGGCCTTTTCAAATTGCGCTATTGTTGTTCTAGTGTGGACGTAATTTTTGAAAACCTCAAATGATCCCGGTGGGCTTCGCTTGGCGTATTGAGAACACATCCATAAATTGGGTATGACTTATGAGCAATCATGCACTGAAAGGCAAAAACCTGCTGCTAACAGGCGGCAGTGGTTTTATCGGCCAGGCCCTGTGCCCGCGTTTGCTTGAACTCGGTGCCGAGCTGACTGTACTGACACGCAAGCCCGAGCGCACCGCTGCTTTATTAGGGCCCAGGGTGCAATGTGTAGCCGAGCTAAACCAACTGCCCGCTGCCGGTTTTTTCGGGGTAGTTAATCTCGCCGGTGCGCCCATTATGAGTGGCCGTTGGACTGCTTCGCGCAAAGCACTATTGCATACCAGCCGTGTAGAGTTAACCCGGCACTTGTACGAAGCTTTAAAACAACAAGCCGCATTTCCAGAAGTGGTCGTCAGTAGCAGTGCTATCGGTTATTACGGCGATACGGGTGAGCAAGAGGCAACAGAGGCCTCGTCCTCCGGTGAGGGCTTTGCCGCAAGTTTATGCCGTGACTGGGAGCAGGCAGCGGGGGATTTTGCTCGCCAGGGCGCACGTCTGTGTCTGCTGCGTACCGGTATTGTTCTCGGCCCCGACGGTGGCGCTCTGGCGCGTATGCGCCTGCCTTTTCTGCTGGGCCTGGGCGGGCCTATGGGCTCCGGTTCACAGATAATGTCGTGGATTCACCGGGATGACCTGGTGGAGATGATTATCTGGCTTTTGAGTGATCAAGCTATCTCAGGCGCCATCAATGGCACGGCGCCCAATCCGGTCACTAATCGTGTTTTCAGTCAGACGCTGGGGCGGGTGCTCTCGCGCCCGGCTTTGTTACCCATGCCGGCGTTTATGGTAAAGCTGTTATTCGGGCAGGCAGGTGAAGAATTACTGCTCGCCAGCAATCATGTGGTGCCCGCCAAGGCGGTGGAAAATCATTTTGCCTTTCGCCACCCCGAGTTGCACGAGGCGCTGCAAGCATCGCTGAAGAATAATTAAAAAATTTGATTGATCCCTTGAATTTTATTTT
The DNA here is from genome assembly GCA_036554405.1 of Cellvibrionaceae bacterium. GTDB lineage: Bacteria > Pseudomonadota > Gammaproteobacteria > Pseudomonadales > Cellvibrionaceae > Gilvimarinus. The sequence continues at coordinate 3,605 of DATBNH010000279.1, forward strand.
ACAGTCACCAAATTAGTAGTGTACCGGCCCATATGAGGGGTACATTAACCGCCTGATCCGATGGATAGGCACAGTGTAAAATATTGCTCAATGTGAGGATATAATCATGCGTAATTTTGACTTTTCTCCCCTGTATCGTTCCGCAATCGGTTTTGATCGCGTTGCCAGTATGCTCGACACCTTGTCGCGCTCTGAGCAGGCGCAACCGAGTTATCCGCCCTACAATATTGAATTGACCGGCGAAGACCACTACCGAATTTCCATGGCCGTTGCCGGTTTTGATCAGCGCGAGCTGTCTATAGAAGTTAACCAAAACAACCTGACTGTGTCGGGCAACAAAGGTGACGAGCAAGATCAGCGCACCTACCTGCATCAGGGTATTGCTGCGCGCAACTTTGAGCGCCGCTTTCAGCTGGCTGATCATGTCCGTGTTGAATCGGCAGCTTTTGAAAACGGTCTGCTGCATATTGATCTGGTGCGCGAAGTGCCCGAGGCGATTAAGCCGCGCACCATTGAAATATCAGGCCCGGCTAACGCCAACACACCTACGCAGGTGGAGCAGAAAAAGCAAGCTTCTGAAGCTGCATGATAGTGAGACAACCCCAAGCGAGTTGTGCCGGCCCAGTGCCGGCACTTTTTTATGCTAAATGATACTTGCCCGTTGTGTGACACGAGCTCTGCGGCGCCTTTCTTTGAAGATCGGCGCCGTCATTATTTGCGTTGCCTACATTGTGCTCTGGTGTTTGTGCCGCCAACGTTGTTTTTAAATTCGGCGGAAGAAAAAGCCGAGTATGACCTGCACGATAACCATCCCGAAGATCCCGGTTACCGAAAATTCTTATCCCGTATCGCCGAGCCATTACTGGCCCGATTACCCACGGAGGGTGCGAAGGGCCTGGATTTTGGCTGTGGCCCCGGCCCGGCGCTGGCGTCAATGCTGGAAGAAGCTGGATGCCGAGTGGCGCTTTACGATATTTTTTATTACCCCGATCAAAGGGTCTTGAATCAGCACTATGATTTTATTACCGCCACCGAAGTGTTCGAGCACTTGCATCAACCAGCGGCGGTCATTAATCGGTTGTGGCAGTGTTTAGTGCCCGGTGGTTGTCTTGCGATTATGACCAAACTGGTGGTCGATAGGGAGGCCTTTTCCGGGTGGCACTATAAAAACGATCCTACCCACGTCATCTTTTTCTCCCGTGAAACATTTAGTTGGCTGGCCCATAAGCTAGATGCCCGGATTGAATTTGTTGGCAACGATGTGATCATGTTAACTCGCGCTGGTGCGAAATAGTTTGGCGCGCACGGTGGTACGGTATTGACTGGGAGTCGTGTCCCACTGCTGCTTGAATAACGAGGTGAAAAACCCGGTATCTTGGTAGCCTACTTTTTCGGCGATTTCAGCAATGGACAAATTGCTGGTTTTTAACAACTCCCGTGCCTGGCTCATGCGAATATTACGCAAATACACGAGCGGGGTTTCCCCCGTGGCATTTTTAAAGCGTCGGTTTAATGTGCGCTCACTCATGCCAAAGCGTGTAGCAATATCTTTGGCTGCTATCTGGCGTGTGTAGTTATCCTGCAGCCACGACTGCGCCTGTACTATCTGTTCGTCCGGGTGAGGGTGGGTAGCATCGTCGTAAAATGCGGTGCTCTCATAAGAGCGGCGAATTTCATGCGAAAAGTGCCGCTCCACATGGCTGGCGATAGACTTTCCCATCAGTCGTTGAATGAAGTACACAGTCAGATCGGCCAGAGAATTAACGCTGCCCGCACAATAGAGATTATTGGCACGGGTAATAAAATGTTGTCGCTTTAAATGTACGCGCGGATAGTCGCTCTGGAATTGATCAAAATAATGCCAGTGGGTGGTGGCAACCTTATCATCCAGCAAGCCCGCCTCGGCCATCAAACAGCAGCCGGTACCCACCGCACATATAATGGCACCGTTTTGATGTTGCTGTTGCAGCCACTCAATCAAGCCTGTGGCCCTTTGTAAGACAGGTCTCGGGTTGCGCCATAGGGCGGGCAAATAAATGATGTCGCTGTCGCTGGCCTCCTCCAGCGTCAGCTCTGCCTGCCACTGCAAGCCGGCGCGGGTGGGTATGGCGGAGGTATGCTCGGCGGTAGTGTGCATCTGCAGTTTAGCGGGCAAGTTGACGCCGTGGCGGCGGCGATGGGCCATGGTGGCGGTGTGCAGCATCTCCATGGGCAGGGTGACACTGGAGGCCAGCATTCGATCACAGAGGACAAAGCGAATGCGGGTGGTTTGCAAATTATCGTCAATATTCATTATCGAGGCTCTTCATTGTTACTGTACTCGTGCCTTACTTCATGTTATGTCCAGATTACCATAGTTTTTGTCCGAATCATCAGTGACCATTGCAAGGTTTTGGCTCTACACTGGCGAGATTACAATTGCAGCTTTGGGGTGTTGTTTAATGTCGCGTTTGCCAGTCATTGTCGGGTTTGGTGGGTTTAGTGCTGCAGGGCGCAGTTCTGGGCATCACGCCTATCGCCGTATGGTGTTGGAAAGCTTGCCCGAAGCCGAGCGCAACCAAACCCTGGCGGGCTTGGCGGTGATGATGGGCCTGGTACGCTTTGCCGATAATGACTACCGAGACAGCGACGATCAGCCGCTCACTCCTGCGGATATTGCCGCGCGTTTTGGTGAGGCTATTTTGGCGGGCAGCCTGATTCGTCGCATAGACCCCGCTTTTTTTGATGTGGACGCCGCCCACTGGCAAAAATCGGCCACTCTTAAACCTGTAGCCGAGGCGCACAGTTTTGTGCTGCACGAGCGAGACTTACCTGAGCCAGTACCCGCAAGCTGGCAATTGACGCCCTTGAGTGATCGCCAGGTGCAGGTCAGCGTCAGTGGCGAGATTGACGTTAAACTCGACAGTTTTCGCGATATTCCAGTCAAGTCGGCAGGTCAACTGCCAGCGGGTTTTGACCCCGCCCAACTTTACAACGCGCGCTTTCACCCCCGGGCTTTGCAGCTCACTGTTATTGCTGCCTCCGATGCGGTGCGCTCTGTGGGCATACCCTGGGAGACCATTGCCAATGCGGTAAAGCCCGACGAGGTGGGGGTGTACGCCAGCAATGTGATGAGTCAGATGGATGAAGATGGCTTTGGCGGCCTGTTGCAGTCGAGGCTCAAGGGTGGCCGTGTTACCACCAAGCAATGCCCGCTGGGGCTTAATAGCATGCCGGCGGACTTTGTTAACGCCTATATTCTCGGCAGTGTCGG
>DATBNH010000285.1:0-2873 GCA_036554405.1 Cellvibrionaceae bacterium
GCCGATCACTTGCCGCTTAGAGTGAAGGGTGACGCGGCGCGTTTGCGACAAATCTCAGCAAGCCTGTTGGCCCATGCTATTAAATTTTCGGTCACAGGCAATGTGTTTGTCGATGTGGTCTATGTTGATGACGATGATGAAGGCGAGCTGCAAATCGTTATCAGTGATAGCAGTGATAACCGTTCTGATGATACTCGTATCGATGGCGATGACGTGCGTTTGCAAGAGGCCGAACAAACCGGGCGGGTAGGCATTGGCCTGGCTATTAGCAAAGGTTTGGCCGAGTGTATGGGTGGCAGTGTGCATATGCGCAAGGCTTCCTCCGGTGGTAATCGTATGGTTATTAATGTGCCGGTGCAGTCAATTTCTCATCAGGGTAAAAAACTTGGGGCCGATCAGCGCCTGAAAGGTAAGCAGGTACTATTGGTCGACCTACCCGATAGAGTGGCCATGGACATTGTTGATGAGCTGAAAAACTGGGGCATGCAGGCGCTGCCGGTCTACGGCTATCAGCAGGCGGTGGATAAAGTGACCGATCTTCAAGCTCAGTCACAAGAGGTAGATATGGTGGTGATCTACAACCGCCTTAACAGTTTTGATGCGCTGGCCTTGTCGCGTGAATTAGCTACTCAAACTAACACTCAAAATATTTTGCAGTTGCTTGCCATGAGTATATTGCAACGCGATACCGATGAAGTGCATGAGCATTTACAACGTTTCGCGCAAGTGACCTGTATTGAAAAGCCCATTATGTACAAGCAGCTTTACGATGTGTTTTGTGAGCGGCTACTGGGTGATGATCTGGAAAACCCCACATTTTCAGAAGATAGCGATGATGTCGATATTGCCGATGAAAAGCCGGTTAGCTGGCGCGTGTTGGTGGTGGAAAGTCACCGGGTAAACCAGATGGTGGCATCCGGCATGCTAAAAAAGCTCGATTGCCTGGTGTACATTGTCGCCACTGGCGCCGAGGCCGTAGCCGCCATTGATAAGGATAAGTTTGATTTGGTGCTGCTCGATAGCGATTTATCGGACGAGGCAACGCGGGAGACGATAGAGAAAATTAGAACGCAGGAGAAAAACGCCAATACACGTACGTCTTTGCCGGTAGTTGCCATGACGCAGCATTTAAACGAGGCCGAATATACGCAGCTGTTGTCTATGGGTTTTAATGATTATCTAGACAAGCCACTGCGTTTTGACGATCTGGAGAGTCGATTAAATCGCTGGCTGGAAAAGGATTGATAAGAGGATAATAATCTCCGGTCAGCTATCTAAACTCGGCCCAAATGGGGCAATGATCTGAGGGCTTTTCCATAGCGCGGATATCATAATCAATACCTGCACCGGTGCACTGGCGACTCAGTGGTTGATTGGCCAGGATCAGATCAATCCTGAGCCCCCTTTTGGGGTTTTGCTCAAAACCGCGACTGCGATAATCAAACCAGCTGAATGTGTCAGAGTTATCAGGGAAGTGCTGTCTGTAGGTGTCGGTAAACCCCCATTGCAATAACGTTTCCAGCCATTCGCGTTCTTCAGGCAAAAAACTGCATTTGCCCGTGCGCAACCAGCGCTTGCGGTTATCTTCGCCAATACCGATATCAATATCCTGGTGTGAAATATTCACATCACCCATCAGTATAAGCGGTTGATCAGAGCTGTAGTTATTCTGCAAAAAAGACATTAAGTCCCGGTAGTACTTGGCCTTGGTGGGAAACTTGATTGGATGTTCGCGACTCTCTCCTTGGGGGAAATAACCATTGAGTACGCTTATCTCTCCGCCCAGCGGGTTGGCAAAGGTGCCGCCGATAAAGCGGCGCTGAGCTGTTTCGTCATCCTCTGGGAAGCCTTTTATTTCTCGCAGCATCGGTTCGCGTGACAGCAGAGCGACGCCGTAATGCGTTTTTTGTCCATGGAAAGAGACGTGATAGCCCATTGCCTCCACAGCTTCACGGGGAAACTGATCGTCGGCCACTTTGGTTTCTTGCAGGCCAATAAAGTCCGGGTTGTACTTGTCGATAATCGCTTGCAGCTGATGCAGGCGAGGTCGAATACTATTGATATTGAAAGATACCGCTTTCATCAGAATATGGTTCTCGCACAGAAAAAGCCAGCCTCTCAGGCTGGCTTAGGTGACATTAAAAATTAGCTAGTTTATGTGGGTCGTCCGCTTTATTTAAGCGGATAAAGTCGACCAGGATCATGCCTGCCTCGGCTAAAAACGGATCGTTCTCAAGGTCAATTTTTGTGGTCGGCGGTGGCTCCACATCTTCATCTATATCTTCGTTGAGCGGATCGGTTTCGCTGATATCTGCATAGCTGGCATAAGGCTCGAGCCCCTTGGCCTTGCGTCTTTCATTTTCGTAGCCGAGAATTCGTGCCTCGCGGTCATTTTGTTCTTCAAGGCGAGTGGTTTTGCGCAGAGAGATTTCGCTGCGATCAGAAGCCTCTTCGATCATGGCCTGCTGACGTGACAGAAAAATAAAATCCGGGTCAGTCTTCAGACGTTGTTGGTGTTGGCTCAAAATGCCAGGTAGTACAGAGGAAATATCAAAATAAGTCTCATGTTTAACCGCATGGATGTTGTCCCAGGGCAGAGCATAGTCATAGCTGCTTTCCCCTACGTCTTCTGGGTCAATCAAAGAGGGTAGGGCGACATCAGGAATGACGCCACGGTGTTGAGTGCTGTCACCTGAAACACGATAAAATTTTGACTCGGTAACTTTCAGCTGACCGTGTTCAAGAGGCTGTAGGGATTGTACGGTCCCCTTTCCGAACGACTGGTTGCCAACAATAATGCCGCGACCATAGTCCTGTATGGCGCCTGCAAAAATTTCTGATGCCGATGCGCTTAAACGATTAATAAGTACGAA
>DATBNH010000287.1:0-2264 GCA_036554405.1 Cellvibrionaceae bacterium
CGGCCTTCAGGGCTACCTGATCAAGAAAAAACGGCACCAGGGCAATGCGGTGTTTTTTAGCCAAATCAGTAAAAGTATCGGCGAAGGTTTGAGTGTAGCGCGCGCCGTAATTGGGGGGAATCTGCATGCCCAGCAGCAGCACCTTGGCCCCGGCATTTTTAGAATCGACAATCATGCTCTCCAGATTACTGCGCATAATACGCAGCGGCTGGCCACGCAGGCCATCATTACCGCCCAGCTCCAGCACCACAATGGTCGGATTGTGGGTGTCCAGTAGCTTACCCAGCCGCGCCTGGCCGCCGGTGGTGGTATCGCCGCTGATGCTGGCATTCACCACCTGGTAGGGCTGCACAGTGTTATCCAGTCGCTGCTGCAATAATTCAACCCAGCCTTCGCGTGGGTCTATACCGTAACCGGCGCTTAAGCTATCACCCACCACCACAATCACCGGCTTGTTGCTGGCGAGCAGAATGGGGCTGAAAACAAGGGCCGATACGCATACAATGCATCCAAACAGGCGGAAAAAACGTCTAAAGAGTTCGTTCATGGTTAACCATTCTTTGCAATGAGTGAGCCGATTTACTGTCCGGGTAGGAGCGCGAAAGCGTAACCTATGCACCTGTGACTGACAATACAAGCCGGAAGTTCTGTAATGAATAAACCTGAAGCTGATTTCTCCACCCCCGCTACCACTGACTCACGCATTATGATCCACGCTGACCGCGTGGGCAAAACTGTCACCACCGCCGCTGGCAGCCTGACCATATTGCGCGATATATCCGTTGAGGTTACGGCGGGGGAGACGCTGGCGATCACCGGCGAGTCTGGCTCGGGTAAGTCTACCCTGTTGGGCTTACTGGCCGGGTTGGATATCCCCACCACGGGCAGCGTGACTCTGGCCGGTAAAAATCTAAGTGCTCTGGATGAAGAGGGCCGTGCCGATGTGCGTGCACGCCATGTGGGCTTTGTTTTTCAGTCTTTTCAGTTGCTCTCGGGCCTGACCGCGCTGGAAAATGTGATGCTGCCGCTGGAGCTGCGCGGTGATAAAAATGCCCGCAAGCGCGCCGAAGAATTTTTAGCCAGAGTGGGGCTGGCCGAGCGCTTTGGCCACTATCCGCCACAGCTATCCGGCGGCGAGCAGCAGCGTGTGGCCATTGCCCGCGCCTTTGCCTGCGAGCCAGACATTCTGTTTGCCGATGAGCCCACCGGTAATCTCGACAGCGTAACCGGCCAAAAAATTACTGACTTACTGTTTGAACTCAACCAGCAAAGCGGCACCACTCTGGTATTGATTACCCACGAAGAGCGGCTGGCAGCACGTTGCGCCCGACATATAGTGCTCGCCGCCGGCCAGTTGGCATCCGCCAACGGGGGCGAATAAGATGCTGGCGTGGCGATTATTGTGGCGCAATTGGCGCAGCGGCGAGGTAAAACTCTTGGCAGTGGCACTGTTGCTATCGGTCACGGTGGTCAGTGCTATTGCGCTGTTTACCGGTGCCTTAGAGCGCACCATGATGGCCCAGAGTGCGGGACTGTTGGGTGGCGATCGTATTATTACCAGTAACCGCGAACCCCTGCCCGAGTGGATGCAAGGGGCAGCTGAGCGGGAGATTGAACAAACCATGGTCGCGCACTTCGGCTCCATGGTATTTGCCGGTGACGAAATGCACCTGGCATCGGTAAAGGCCGTGGATGAAGGCTATCCATTGCGCGGCGCGGTAGAAACCAGCCAAATTGCTTTTACCATGGATGAATCGCAAATTGAAAAAGCCAGCCAGATTCCAGCGCCGGGTGAGGTGTGGGTAGACTCACGCATTTTGCCGCTGCTGAACATCGAGCTTGGCGACACCCTGCAAGTGGGCGAGAAAGATTTTATTGCCACCCGGGTGATTATTCGCGAGCCAGATGGCACCAGCCCTTTTGGGTTAATGGGCGCGCGAATTATGCTCAACTGGGCAGACCTACCCGCGACCGGGGTCATACAACCGGGCAGCCGCATAGAATACCACTGGCTGCTGGCCGCCGATGAAGGCCCCATGGAGCGCTTTGTAGATTGGCTGGAGCCATCGCTGTCGGAGCACGAAACCATATTGCGAGTCGAGAATGCCCAGCGTCGCTTGCAGGGCACCTTGCAAACCGGCCGTAGCTTTTTGGTATTGGCGGCCATTATGGGTGTGTTGCTTTCGGGTGTGGCCATTGCCTTGGCGGCGCGGCAATTTGCCGAGCGGCATGTTAACCAAGTAGCCCTGTTAAAAAGCCTGGGC
>DATBNH010000299.1:0-2725 GCA_036554405.1 Cellvibrionaceae bacterium
GGCGATGGCGTCGCTGATGGTGACTTGCAGCATGCGGCGACTTTCCGGGTTCATGGTAGTATACCACAGCTGCTCCGGGTTCATCTCCCCCAAGCCTTTGTAGCGCTGGATGCTGTAACCGCGCAAGGCCTCTTTCATTAACCATTCCAGCGCCTCGTCAAAGCTGCTGATTTCCTGGGTCTTTTCGCCGCGCTTAACATAGGCGCCCTCTTCTATCAGGCTGTCCAGTTTTTCGCCCAGGGCGACAATGCTGCGGTATTCGCCCGAGGCGAAAAATTCGTGGTTAAACGGATACTCTTTGGCCACACCGTGTTCGGTAATTTCAATATGGGGTAAAAACAAATGCCGCTCGGTGTCTTCGCGGGTGGTAATGCGATAGCGGTCGCTGCCTGCGCGATGAATATCGGTAAAACGCAGCGCCAGAGCCTCACACCAGCTGCTCATATGCGCCCGATCCTTCAGGTGTTCCGAAGTCAGGGAGGGCATGTGGATCATATGCTCCAGTACATCGGCCGGATACAGGCGCGATAAGCGCTCGATAGTGGCCATTACCGCGCGGTATTCACTGACTAGCGCCTCCAGAGCCGGGCCGCTGATACCGGGCGCGCCAGCGTTGACGTAGAGCCCGGCATCTTCCAGTGCCGCCTGGGTCAAAAAGGCGGTGCGGGCGGCCTCGTCTTTGAGGTATTGCTCCTGCTTGCCCTTGGCAATTTTGTACAGCGGCGGCTGGGCGATATACACATGGCCGCGCTCAATCAGCTCGCGCATTTGGCGGAAGAAGAAGGTAAGCAGCAGGGTGCGGATGTGCGAGCCATCCACGTCGGCATCGGTCATGATAATAATGCTGTGATAGCGCAGCTTTTCCGGGTTGAACTCGCTTTTACCAATGCCGCAGCCCAGAGCCGTAATCAGTGTGCCCACCTCGGCACTGGAGAGCATTTTGTCAAAACGCGCCTTTTCTACGTTCAGAATTTTACCCTTAAGGGGTAATATCGCCTGGGTTTTACGGGCGCGGCCCTGCTTGGCCGAGCCACCGGCTGAATCACCCTCCACCAGGTAGAGTTCAGACAGCGCCGGATCTTTCTCCTGGCAGTCGGCCAGCTTGCCCGGCAATCCGGCAATATCCAGTGCGCCCTTGCGGCGTGTCATTTCGCGGGCCTTGCGCGCGGCCTCCCGGGCGCGGGCGGCGTCGATCATTTTGCCCACAATCAACTTGGCTTCCTGCGGGCTCTCCAGCAGGAAATCGGCAAAATACTGCCCCATATCCTGCTCAACCGCTGTTTTCACCTCAGATGACACCAGTTTATCTTTGGTTTGCGAGGAGAATTTAGGGTCGGGCACCTTAACCGAAATAATCGCGGTAAGGCCTTCGCGTGCATCATCACCGGTGGTGTTGACCTTGGCCTTTTGCGACAAGCCCTCGCGCTCAATGTAGTTGTTGAGGGTGCGCGTCAGCCCCGCGCGGAAACCGGCCAAGTGAGCGCCACCATCGCGCTGGGGAATATTGTTGGTATAGCAGTAGATGTTCTCCTGAAAGGAGTCGTTCCACTGCAGCGCCACTTCCACCACAATGCCGTCTTCACGGCTACTGGTAAAGTGCACCACTTTGTTAATGGGTGTTTTATTGGCGTTCACATGCTCCACAAAAGCCCGAAGACCGCCCTCGTATTGATACACCTCCTCTTTACCACTGCGCTCATCCTTTAGCACGATGCGCACACCCGAGTTCAAAAATGACAGCTCACGCAAGCGCTTGGCCAGCATTTCAAAGTGAAACTCGATGTTGGTAAAGGTTTCTTTGGAAGGTTTGAAGTGAATCTCAGTACCGGTACTGCTGGTTTCACCCACGACGCTAAGGGGCGCCTGAGGTACCCCATGACTGTAAACCTGTTCGTTGACCTTGCCACCGCGACGGATAGTTAGCTTTAAGGTCTCCGACAAAGCATTTACCACCGAGACGCCCACGCCATGCAAGCCGCCGGAGACTTTATAGGTGTTATCGTCGAACTTACCGCCCGCGTGCAGTACGGTCATAATGACCTCTGCCGCCGAAACGCCTTCTTCGTGCATCTCGGTGGGTATGCCCCGGCCATTATCGGTGACGGTGACAGATTCATCGGGGTGGATAATCACTCTAATCTCGGTGCAGTAACCAGCCAGCGACTCATCAATTGAGTTATCCACCACCTCGAACACCATATGGTGCAGGCCGGTACCATCATCGGTATCACCAATATACATCCCCGGGCGCTTGCGCACCGCGTCCAGTCCCTTGAGTACCTTGATGCTGGACGAGTCATAATTAGGCTTGTCGTCAGACATATTTTGCTCCGCTAGTCTCTGGCCGGGCAAAGATTTACACCGGCATTTTATCTTCTTGGATTATTCTGCCCCGTTCCACGTGGAACACTTTTGTGGGCCTTTCCGGTAGCACTCGCCAGGGTTCCAGCAAGGCTTCCCGCTCGACACCAGTAATAAATACCTGGGTATCGAGCTTATTTAACCAGTTAACCAATATGCCCCTGTGCCTGCCGTCCAGCTCAGCGGGTAGATCGTCCACCAAATACAGGCATTTGCGTTGGGTCAGCTTCTCGAAAACGACACCCTGGGCAATTTTCAAGGCACACACCAACAGCTTTTGCTGGCCGCGCGACAAAGTCTCTGCTGCATTCACATTATTAATGCGGATACGGATATCGGCACGATGAACACCCGCATGGGTATA
>DATBNH010000320.1:0-2608 GCA_036554405.1 Cellvibrionaceae bacterium
TCTTCTTACAGGGTAAAAAGTATGCCCGTCTCACACCCCACGACAAGACAATGGAAGGTTTTATGAAGCGTCTGCTGATCATTCTGGTGGTTATTGCCCTGATCGTTTTTGCACCCAATCTTTATTACACCCAACAAGTGGAAAAACACCTGGCCACCAGCGCCAACCTCATGCGCTCCATGGGTGGCTCGTTAAACTACTCAGACGTGGCTATAACTCTCGGCGGCAGTGTGCAAATCAAGGATTTGCGTATCGTTGCACCCGGGATTGACGAAACCATGACTATCAACCAGCTGTCAGTGGATACCGGCAGTGTCTTTGGTGTTCACAAACTGGCAGCGGATGTTCGCAATAAGCGTATACCGGAGCAACTTACGCTAGCTATTGAGGGTATAGAAATTCCCTTGGGCGGCGACACCTACGAGCAAATGAACGCCTTGGGTACCCAGCAAAGTGAAAGCTTACTCACCGCCCAGTGCGGTGATCGCTCAAGCTTTTCGGCGAGCGACTTTGCCTCCATGGGCTATGATGACTCGGTAATGGTCGACACTTCTCTGTCTTACCGCATCATCAACAATGGTCAGTGGCTAGAGCTGGTGGCAAAAACTGCCGTTCAACAGATGAATGACGTTACCGTAACGCTGGATATTGCTCTGGGCGCACAATCTCGAGACTTTATGGCTTTGGGCTCGGCTATAGGCCGGGCACAACTGGATGAGCTAACCCTTGATTATCTCGACAAAGGGTACATGAAACGCGTGCTGGATTTTTGCCAGCAGCAAAGTGGCTTAGAGCGCAGTGAATATTTGGCCCAACACCTCGATGCATGGCAACAGGCCTGGACTCAGTACGGCTTTAGCGCTGGCGAAAACACCGTTAACGCTTACAGTAAATTTCTGCAACAACCGGAGCGCTTTTACCTCAGTGCAAAACCCACCAACAATGCCGACCTCGCCCAATTTGCCAACTTGTCGCCAGAGAATCTGGCCTACCAATTTGCCACTACCCTGCAAGTTAATGGCAGAGCCGCAGGCCAGCTGGATCTCGACTGGATTGGCAAAACTACCGAAACCGCTCAACCAACCGTAGTACAGAGCCGCACCACAACACCCAATACGCAGCTACAGCGCCAGGATGAGCCCGCGCGCCAGAGTATTGCTCTCACAGACTTACGCAATCACCTGAATCAGGATATAACGCTGCAACTGACCAATGGACGTACCCTGGAGGGCCGTATCGTGGAGCTCCTTGATGATTCGCTGCAATTTCAGAGCTTTCAGTCCGGCGGCCATATGATTATGCCTGTAAAGTACACTCTAATTGAGGAGGCTTATTTAAAATAACCCTGTGGAGCACGGGCGCGTTTAAGGGCCTGCTAGTGAGCTTGTGCGCTAAAGCGTTTGCGGTATTCCCCAGGCCCCAAGCCGACGATACGGGTAAATATTTTGCGGAACGATGCCGGGTCTTTGTAGCCCACATCCCAGGCAATGGTTTCAACCGGGTCATCATCGGCGCCATGAGCCATATGTGCATTCAGGCCACCACTCGCGCGGCGTCCGATTTAGGTTACAAGGTTGGGGTGCTACACGACACCTGCGCCACGCTCGATTTGGCGTTTAACGGTGTGAGCGTTCCGGCGGCGCAGGTGCATGCCTCGTCTATGGCGGCACTGGGGTTTGCGTATGCCGAGGTTGTTGGGGTGGAGGAGTGGTTGGAGTCATGATTAGTTCTCAGCCACACAAGCCAAAGCGGCCTAACAGCTGATTTATTTTTTATCGGCCGATAACTTTCGCTTGAGCCGATTATTTGCCATAATCGGCTCATTATTTGATTCGATTAAGGTGCGTATTCGGCTCATGTACATTTGGCAGCAGAGCAACTGGCCCCACTTTGAGTGGGATGAGGCGGCGTTAAAGCCGCAGATGGACGCTGTGCGCCTGTTACAAGGGCGGTTACTGGGCCGGGCAGAATCAGTATCGGCGGATTCGGGGTTGAACGCGCAAATGGACGCGTTAATCCAGAACGCCATTCGTACCAGTGAAATAGAAGGCGAACACCTGGATGTAGGCTCGGTACGCTCCTCCGTGGCCCGTCAGCTGGGTGTGGAACAGGCGGCTTTGCAAGGTATGGCAACGCCCAAGTCGGACTCGCTGGTTGCCTTATTGCTCGAAGCCACAGGCCGGCCGGATGAGCCTCTAACACTGACGCAGTTATGCCATTGGCAAGCCATGCTCTTCCCCGAAGGCGGTAGCTTGTTAAGGGATATAAACGTGGGCGCACTGCGTGGCGAGCAAACCATGCAGGTGGTATCCGGCCGAATCGATAAGCCCAAGGTGCATTTTGAAGCGCCGCCGCGCCAAGGGCTGGAGCAAGAGCTCGAATGCTTTCTGGATTGGTTTAACCATCCCCCGAATAAATTAGATGCTTTAGTGCGGGCAGGTTTAGCCCACCTGTGGCTGGTAACGCTACACCCGTTTGACGATGGTAATGGCCGTGTTACCCGCGCGGTAACTGACCGAGCACTGGCGCAGGCGGAAGGCCTGTCTGTGCGGTTTTATTCTCTAAGCGCCGCCATAATGGCCGACCGCCAAGCGTATTACAATCATCA
>DATBNH010000561.1:0-5290 GCA_036554405.1 Cellvibrionaceae bacterium
GTTGTCGGCACTTTCATTGACGGCCTCGCTGTTTTCATCGCCTTCCCAACTGCGGCTGGGCGGCATATCGGCCTCGTTGTAGCTCACACGGGTTCTGGGGGCGTTGGGGTCGTCTTTATATAACCACAAAGATTCATACTGGCCGCGGTTGTCCAAAATTACACGCTGGTTGAGCACCTTGGCCAGTTTAACGCCCTGCAGGCCTTCAATGTCATCACCGGGGCTGTAAATAGCTTGATTGCGGGCGTCGGCAATAATGGCCCGGGCGCTGTCTTCCTGGTTGCTGGCAACTACTCCACGCAGCACCAGATTGAGGCTGGTATCCACGGCGTCGTCTTCTATTCGGGGCGCGGTCTGCACTACCGGGGCGGCTTGCTCTGTGCTACTGCCGGGCGCGCTGGCTCCGAACAAATACAAGCCTTTGAGTGCATCTATATCTACCGGGCGCTGCGCGCTACTGCCACTATCGGCGCTGACCGCTGTCGCTGAGAGTCTTGCCGGGGCTACATCGGGCTCGGGCATCAGCAGCCAAAACAATTGCGCCAATGAATAGGCCAGCCACAGGGTAATCAACAGCATGGCCGCTTGTTTCCAGCGTGCCGGCGGTACTTTAGCCACCACTTTACCAAGACGCTGCCCGGCAAGGCGGAGCCGATCGCCGCCCGAGGCGCTATGATGTGCGAGGTTTTGCATAACTCTTATGTCGTGTTCCTGGCTACTGTGGCCCAGCCCAGAGGGTAGGCGGGGCGGTGCTGGCCGCTTGTTAGTGTCTATTTGGGCCGTGCCGCATTTAGCGCCTTGATTGTACTGTATCAATGGGCTAAAAGCGAAAGCCATGAGCGTTGTAAAGTGTATCGTGTCTGTCTGACAGTTATTTTGCAGCAGGTTTCCTGGTTATGTTGTACATTTAGTGAGGTGCCCTAAATGCCTTGTTAGCTTGTTGACATAATAATGAGAAAACCCTTGATGCCTTTGTCTGTTCGAATCCTTGGTTGCTGCATACTGGCTTTGCTGGTGAGCCAACTGCGGGCAGACGAGGCGGCATCTGATGCAGTATTGCGTATATCTATCCCCCCGATCGAGGACAGTGCCAGCAACCACAGTGTGTATTTTCCACAGATGTTACAGCTGGCCCTTGAAAAAACCCGTGATAGCGACGGCCCCTTTGAAATTATTCCCTATTCGCAATTACTGACTACCGCCCGCTTTTTGCAGGAGTTGACGCAAGATGGAGTGGTCAATGTGATGTGGATCATGCGCAACACCGAGCATGAGCAGGATCTATTAGCGGTGCCTGTTCCCCTGCTTAAGGGGCTTAATAGTCACCGCATATTTCTGATTAAAGACAGCGCGCAAGAAAGCTTCGCCGCTATTAACTCATTGCAGCAATTGCGGCAGTTGCGCGCGGGGCAAGGGGCCCACTGGGTCGATGTAGACGTGCTGCAGGCCAACGGGTTACCGGTGGTGGTGTCGGCACACTACGAATTGTTGTTTAATATGCTGGCGCAAAGGCGTTTTGATTACTTTCCCCGCGGGCTCTATGAAATATGGGATGAGCACAAAAAACATGCTGATAAAGGCTTGGCCATTGAACAGACATTGATGTTTTACTACCCGGCGCCCATTTACTTTTTTACCTCCCCCAAACGACCCGAGTTAGCCGATCGCATCTATCGTGGGCTGAAGATTGCCCTGGAAGATGGCAGCTTTGACCAGCTGTTTTTAAGTATACCGGGCTTTAAGCGTGGCTATGAGGAGTTGTACAATCACAAGCGTCGTATCTTTCACCTGACTCATCCGGACACCGACGACAGTAGAGTCGATATCGTCGATCCTTAATTACCGAGGAATTCACATGAAAATTGCCGCTCTTTGCAGCCTTGTTTTACTCAGCCCCGCGGTGTTAGCGCAACCATTGCTATGGCAGGGCGATATGGAAACGGGCGACCTGTCCCAGTGGAGTTATATTGCTAACCCCAAGGGCGTGAGCCTGGTGCAAGATTGTGTATACCAGGGCAACTATGCTGCACGTATTGCTATCGATGGCGACGAAAAATTCCTCTGGAATGGTCGCGAGGATTTAAATCGCAGCGAGCTGAACTACCGCCCGGAAAATACCATGGAGGGCGATAATACCTACTTTGGCTGGAGCTTTTATCTGCCTGCCATCCTTGCCGATGCCCGCCACGAACTTGGCTACTGGGAAACCCAGAACAGTTGGAAGCAGCATATGCGTTTTAATATTGAAGGCGATGTGTTCAGCTTCCAGCTCTCTGACGCCCCCGAGCGCTTTTGGGAAGTGCCCGGCTTTGCCACAGCGGGCGTATGGCGCGATGTGGCCATGCACATTCACTGGTCCAGCGATCCAGAAAAAGGTTTTATGGAAGTGTGGCTGGATGGCAAGTCCATGGGTAAAACCGCCATGGCTACCCGCTATAACGACACCGATGCTATGTTCACGCAAATGGGCATACTGCGCGACCGGCGTGAAGAGCAAGAAGTTATCTATATCGACAATGCCCGCGAAGGTGAGAGCATAGAGGCTGTGCTGGCGGGATTTGGTGCTGGCAATCCGGTTACTTGTCAGTAATCCGATTTTTTCCTCACATGATGATTTTGGAGCCAGTGCTGACCTTTGCTGGTATTTATATGTTTGAGCAGTGGTTGAAAAAGGATAAACTTATTTAGGGGGCTTACTTTTGTTCGAGGATATTGATATGAAAAATGTGTATTTCGGTTTGCTACTATTGGCTGCTGCCAATTTTGTTCATGCAGATAATCTTAAGCCAGCAGTGGGTGATGCCGAGCTTGGCATTTGTGTTAGTGAAACTATGACAGTCTCTGTTTTCCCTTCCGGACTTGAAAAATCTTCTTTTAACCTGCGTCTTGCCGGCGAAGACACCGATATGCTTGGAAAAGCGCAGGCGATGTTTGGCGATTTTGGTGTTACCAGCAATTCAGCGTCGGCTAAAATGGTGCTGTCTGTTATCCTTCGAGAAGATGGCTCATCACAAATCTCGATTCAGCGCTATGGTTCGGAGAGAGTAATAGAAAAGGCCACCTGCGAACCTCGTGATGACATGATTGCAGTGTTAAAAGAGGCTAACAGCTAAAGGCTCTGGCTCCGAGCATTGGCGTCGTCAATGCGCCGGTATTGATAAGGATAAAGAATAACGAATTCACTTAGACCAGACTTTTTCAGGGCTTCCCTTGTTAACCACAATAAAAGGCGTGATTGTGAACTACGATGAATTTAACGATTTTTGTAGTGCTCTGCCAGCTACGTCTTATGTTGTGCAGTGGGGCGGCTCTTATGTCTGGAAGGTGGGCGGTAAGGTATTTGCCATCGGCGGCTGGGAAAAGTCAGGGAGGCCGGCTTATACCTTTAAAACCTCAGAGCTACATTTCAATATTTTGTCAGATCAGCCGGGATTTCGACCGGCGCCTTATCTCGCCTCTCGGGGTATGAAGTGGATACAACACTATGAAACACTGCCAGAAACCGATGAAGAGTTAAAATACTATCTGAACGAATCCCACCGCATTGTTTATTCTGGTTTAAGCAAGAAAAAACAAAAAGAGCTTGGCCTGCAATGATCGAACATTATGCGCTGGTTTCCGGGGCTTTAATTGCCAGCACATTTTTTTACCGCAGGCGCTGGCTTTGGCTTTTGCCGGCGGGCTTAATTGCCCTGCAGTTGTGGTGGGCAATGCTTGCGCCTGTGGGGGCAGTATTTTTATCGGCGTATATTGTGGTAACGCTGGGCATGGCGCGGGCATCAATTCCTCGGTGGGCCATTGTTTCGCTGCGAGCCCTGTGGTTTTTAATGAGTACCGCTCTGGTAGTGCACCTGGTTCCCGGTATTTATAATCTCCCGCTGTTGATGGATGCTTCACTTAAGCCAGGTAGCGCTCCTACTTCACTTTATTGGAATATTGATAAAGTATGGCTGGCCTGGTCTTTGGGGACCTATGTGGTTTCTCTGTGGCAGGGCAACCGCAAACTCCATCGGCGTGACTGGGGGCTTGTCATTTTCGTGGGTGTTGTTGGTACTGTTGTGGTGATGCTGTGGGGTATGGGTGCCGGAGTATTGGCTTGGCAGCCGGCTGTGCCAATGGCTTTTATACTGCTTGTAGCCGCCAATTTGCTTAACACCTGCATAGCCGAAGAGCTGCTATTTCGTGGTGTTATACAGCGTTGGTGCACGCGTCGCTGGTCCCCTGTTATTGCCCTGTTTCTTACCTCTGCCCTTTTCGGACTGGTGCATTTACCGGTGTCGCTGGCATTTGCTATTGGGGCATTTATAGCGGGGCTCTGTTACGGCGCGGTATACCAAATCACCGGTCGACTGTGGGCGGCTGTGCTCTGTCATTGGGGGTTGAATCTTGTACATATGTTATTGTTTACCTATCCGGTGGTTGCAGAATTCTCTCACTAACCTTCGATTTTTGGCAAAGATTGAAACATCAATAACACCGACTTATGAAATCAGATTTATTATTGATGGCCAGGCAGGTTCCGTATTATTTAATTCGACTCTCCCTCAGCTACACTAAACATAAGTGGCCCTGGCCCAAAGTCAGCGGCGACATCATTCGGGTTCTGTAGCGGGCAAATTTCCATGGACAGACAACCACAACCTATACAGCCTTCCAGCTGATCTCTCAGCAGCAGCAAGTGCTCTATGCGCTTATCCAGATGTTGTTGCCAGTGTCGCGATAGCTGCTGCCAGTCTGCAGGAGTGGGGGTGCGGCTTTTCGGTAGCTTTGCAAGTGCATCGGCGATATCTGCCAGAGTGATGCCCAGTCGTTGCGCGGTTTTAATCACAGAGACACGGCGCAAAACCTCGCGCGGATAGCGCCGTTGCCCACCATCATTGCGCCAGCTTTCTATCAGCCCCCTGGACTCGTAAAAACGCAGTGCCGACGCAGCCACACCGGCTCTTTTGGCTACCTGGCCCACGGTAAGCACATCACCCTTTGTGTGGTTGTCTTGTTTTGGCATATTCGGTTTCACCTTTTGGACTATTAAGAGCACTGGCACTTGACTTAAAGTTAAGTTTAACAGTTATTCTGCCTGCGACAATACGGAAGCTGTTCAATCGGCCAGCTTTGAGAAAAATCCATTAAGGAACAGAAAATGAGCGATACCATAGCGATATTTGCCAGCGCAAGAAGGCACGGCAACACCGGCAAGCTTCTGGATTGGATCGCTGATGAGTTGCCCATGGAGATCATAGATCTTGCTGAGAAAAATCTATCACCCTTTGATTACCAGCATAAAAATATT
>DATBNH010000426.1:0-2929 GCA_036554405.1 Cellvibrionaceae bacterium
ATCATGGCAAGTGTCCAGCATCATGCAAAATCATGATGCTGAATAAGTCTAGGCGGTGTCTCAGCAACTGCTTCTGTGTTGCCCTGCCCCCTGCCTACATGCAGTCGCGAGCGAGTCCAAAACGTTCAGCCCTTTGCCGCAAATTGCTCCTGCATTTGCTGCATTCAGGCTATCCCTAGCCATTGACGTTCTTCGCAGGCACCAATCGGCCGGGAGCCGATTGGAACGCCGCAGGGCGAGTGACACGGATGTTACTCATCAATGCTGGTTGCCTGCATGGACGCAGGTAAGGGGCGAGAGCAGGATGCGGTAAGCTTTGCCCTTGTCAAGAAGAACAACGCAGCGGATGGACGTTTTGGCCGCGCCCTTCGGGGCCTTCAGCGCTTCTCGATCTCTGCGTTAATGTTTTTTGACAGACCACCAGTATGCCTGCAAAACATTGCCTTGATCTCGAAAAGCGCTGAAGGCCAGACGCCACCTAGACTTGTTCAGAGGTTCCCTTGGTGTATACTTCCCGCCTTTGTGGCTTGGGCTCGCCCTGCCGTTTTGTCAGACTTGCGCGAAAAAGGGTGTGCACGTGGATTTTTTTGTTTTTATCAGTCAGCAGTGGTTATTAGTCAGTACCCTGGTGGTCCTGGTCTATATCTATGCCTGGCGCGAGCGTATTAAAAATGGCCGTCCCGCAACGACTCAGGAGGCCACCGCGCTGATTAACAGCGATGAAGGCGTGTGGCTGGATGTGCGAGATGAGGCCGATTTTGCCGCAGGTCATATGGTGGATGCCATTCATATTCCTTACTCCAAAGTGGCCGGCGAGTTAGCTGCCCTTGAAAAACACCGGGATAAGACCATTATTGTGGTGGACAAGATGGGCCAGCATGCTGGCAGTGTTGGCCGTACCCTCGGCAATCAGGGCTTTAAGGTCCGGCGGCTGGGCGGCGGCATCGCTGAGTGGCGCAATCAGAGCTTGCCGCTGGTGAAGTCGTAGGTCGCTATGGTGCGTATTGTGATGTACACCACCGCTATTTGCCCTTTCTGCGTTAACGCCAAACGTCTGTTCGCAGCCAAGGGCGTCGCCGTAGAGGAGATTCGCGTTGATCGCGAGCCTCACCTGCGCGATGAAATGATCGCCAAAAGCGGTCGACGCACGGTGCCGCAAATCTGGATCGGCGAACGCCATGTGGGCGGTTTCACCGATCTTCGGGCGCTGGACCGGGCAGGGGAGCTGGATCAGCTACTCGGCGCATAAACATTTTTCATATAACCTGAATTCAGAGTAATTATTATGTCAGAAGAAACTAACAACCAACCGCAAACTAACGACGAACCTGCCCAGGCTAACACTGATGCCAAGCAGCCGAGCTTTGCTATCAAACGTATTTATCTGAAGGACTTGTCTTTTGAAACACCCATGGGGCTTGAGGCGTTTAACCAGCAGCAGCCGCCCAAGGTCGAACAAGAGCTGAATGTGCAAATAAGCAAACTCGACGACAGCCACCACGAAGTGGTCCTGCTGCTGACAGTGACTGCTAAAATTGGCGAGCGTACTGCGTTTTTGATTGAAGTCAAACAGGCCGGTGTCTTTGCCATCAGTAACCTCGAAGGGCTCCAGCTGGCGCAGACGATTAACTCCACCTGCCCGAATATTCTTTTCCCCTATGCCCGTGAAACTATCGACAGCGTGCTATCGCGCGGTACTTTTGCCGCACTGATGTTGCCACCTATTAATTTTGATGCGGTATTTGCCCAGGCGATTAACTCGGCCAAGCAACAGGCAGAGGCGCAGCAGCAGGCCCAAACGGCGACTTCTGACGCCTGATTGACCGTTCTCGCTAGCTGAAAAAATCCGCGCTTGTCGCGGATTTTTTTTGGCCCGCACAAAAATATCGACAACCGGCGTATACTATTAATCTGTGTTGCTAACGGATGCCTTGCATGTTTAATCTCAGCCGAATTTTCTCCGGACGTTTTAATCATCTCGCCGCTGTGGATCTGGGGTCTAACAGCTTCCATTTGATTATTGCTCGTTGGGAGAGCCAGCAACTGACCCTGCTCGATCGCCTGCGTGAGCCTGTGCGCATGGGCTGGGGGCTGGAGCCCGACGGCAGTCTTGACCCCGAAGTGCGCGACCGTGCGTTGGCATGCCTTGAACGTTTTGGTGAGCGCCTGCGCGATTACCCCTCGGGCAGTGTGCGCATTGTTGGCACCAAAACCTTGCGCAGTATCAGCGACTCGCGAGATTTTTTACGTGCGGCCAAAGAAAAGCTTGGCCACCCGGTAGAAATTATTTCCGGTGAGGAGGAGGCGCGGCTGATTTATTTGGGCGTGGCCCACTGCATTGCACCCGATGACAAGCCGCGTTTGGTGGTGGATATTGGCGGCGGCAGTACCGAGGTGATTTTGGGTGAAGGTATGGAGCCCAGAGTTAAAGAGAGCCTGAGCATGGGCTGTGTGGCATTGACCAAGCAGTTTTTTCTCGATGGCCAGGTTACCGATAAACAGATAAAAAAAGCCTGGATTGCCGCCTGTCAGGAGGTGGAACCGGTGGCTGACCACTACGCTGAGGCTAACTGGCAGCAGGTACTGGGCGCATCGGGCACTATTAAGGCGGTTGCCAGCGTCTGTTTACAGTCGGGTTGGAGTGATGGAGAGATTACGCTGCCGTTGCTGCAAAAAATAATTGATGCCTATCGTAAGCATGGCGCAACCGATTTAAACTTGAATGGCCTATCGGAAGACAGGCGTGGCGTTTTTTTGGGCGGCGTTATTATTCTGGGCGCGCTGTTCGAATCTTTAAAAATAGACACTATGCAGGCCGCCGATTGGGCTCTACGTGAAGGTTTGCTGTTCGACTTGAAAGGCCGTCTGGAAAATCATGATATTCGCGAGGCGAGTGTACAGGCTTTGGCGCGGCGTTTTCATGTCAATG
>DATBNH010000478.1:0-6836 GCA_036554405.1 Cellvibrionaceae bacterium
ACGTGGGCGTAGTGACGATCCGGTGAGTCATACTCAACGTGAGAGGTGGCAATAGTAATACCGCGCTCACGCTCTTCCGGGGCATTGTCAATACCGTCAAAGGCTACAGCACTGCCGCCCCAGACTTCTGCACACACGCGCATCAACGCGGCGGTCAGTGTGGTTTTACCGTGGTCAACGTGACCAATGGTGCCCACGTTGACGTGGGGCTTATTACGTTCGAACTTTTCCTTCGCCATTGCGAGCGCCTCCTCAACCTGGCCGACTATCGGCCACTTTAACTACAGACAAAAACAAGCCGCGAAAGCAATCTTCCGCAGCCAATAATGGAGCTCTTGAGCAGATTTGAACTGCTGACCTCACCCTTACCAAGGGTGTGCTCTACCAACTGAGCTACAAGAGCCTTAACCTACAAGCAACTGGAGCGGGCAGCGGGAATCGAACCCGCATCATCAGCTTGGAAGGCTGAGGTTCTACCATTGAACTATGCCCGCTTAATCATGCACCGAGCCGATCTCAACCTTCTCCGGCGCCCTTGGCCATCTGCCATCGCCACCCAACAAACATCATCAAGCAGCTATCAATTTGGTGCAGGGGGGTGGATTCGAACCACCGAAGCTTGCGCGTCAGATTTACAGTCTGATCCCTTTGGCCACTCGGGAACCCCTGCCAAACGAGCCGGCATTGTCCGGCTCCCGGCAGTTACTGTCAACCGAATTTTTCAATAAATTCACATGGTTACAGCAACAATTGTGGAGGATATGGAGCTGGCGAGAGGAATCGAACCCCCGACCGGCTGATTACAAGTCAGCTGCTCTACCTACTGAGCTACGCCAGCAACCTCCGACCACGTCTAAACGTGGAGGCGGGATTCTAGAGAAACTTTCCTGCGGGTGCAACACCTTCACAGTATTTTTGCAGTTTCTCTATGTCATTTTCACGATTGAGCAGCCGAACCCAGGTTTCACGGTTCAATTTTTGTGCATCTTCGCGATCCACTAGCACCCAGATCTCACTGCGCATACGGGTAATGGTTTTGATGGTCGCAGCAAAGCCCTGTTCACGCATCTGTTGCTGCTGCTCCAAGGCCAACTCTTCGCGGGTAAACATCCCCAGGGAAATACCGTTGGCCAGCTCCCCCCGGGGAATCAGGTAACTATCTATGTTTTTGGCTTGCACCTCTCGCAGGCGTTCCAGCGCCTCCTTCCGAGTGGGCTCAGAGGGCAAATAGACCCAGAAGCCTTCACCCTCGGGCACCTCTAACTCTCGCACCTCGGCGCCGACCTCCAGAGCCTGCAGTGCTTCAACAAAATACTCTCCGCGCAAAAGTGCCTCAAAAGGCCCAACCACTACACACAAGCTCTCCCCCTCTCTTGCCGCCAAAAGTGGTGAAGAAGATCGATCTGAGACCATATCTACCGAAACATCTGACTCAGACAACAGACGCAGAGACGCATCTGCCCGCCCCGGGGCACTAACCTGCGGTATAGTCGCCTCTACTCGCCAAACAGTGAGCTGCAGCACCAACGCCGCAACATTAATTCCGAGTAGCGCAAAAAAAACAATTCTCATAAAACATTTCCGTATACTCGTACCAGCCATGCACCCAAGCGGTGCTCTTAAGCAAAATAACGCTGCAATCCATCCAATACCAGATCGGGGACAACCTGGGCCGACTTAACGTACTGCACCCAGACGCGGGCGTCACCCCCAGTCAACAGACAGTCAGGACCTGTCTTTGGGGTGGCGGCCAGAGCCAGGGCACGCGCAATCAACCCCGCCCCCATTGCCCCTATGGCGGCATCGATAGCTTCGGCTGTCGATTTGCCCGGCAGATCGGTGTATGCCTCCGTGGTAGCAAGCCCGGCAAGCTCGGGGGCAGCGTTAGTCAATGCTCGATGCATGGATGCTACCCCCGGGGCAATATAGCCGCCCTGATGACATCCGCCTGCATCTATTATATCGACCGTCAGTGCACTGCCGCTATCGACTACCACACAGGGCTTGTCACCCACCCGTGCCGCCGCCGCTATCAGCGCCAACCAGCGATCCACACCCAGCTTGCCGGGGTGAGTATAGCCGTTGCGCAGCCTGCCAAAGCACTCGCCGGTTGTTGCAAATTGCGGGCGGGGCCACTGCCAGCGATCACAACTGTCTATTAGCGCGGCACGTTGTTTATCGGGCGCCACACAACTGACCCAAAGCGCATCGGGCACCTGCTTACACAAAGGCGTTTGCCAACAGACATCATAAGTAGCAGCGCCTTGCGATAAGCTCTGACCGGCCAGCTTTAGTCGCCATTTAATCCGGCTATTACCCATGTCCAGCTGCAGAATCACTCGCGCCTCCGCAGCGAAACCTCGCCTCCGTGAAACACTCGATTGTGCCCCTCGACAGACAGCACTAAAGCGCCACTGTCATCGACACCCACAAGGGTGCCGCACACCTCGTTATTCGCTGTGAGCACGCACACATGATCGCCAATATAGGCCGCAGCGCTCATCCACAGCGGTCGCCAGTGGGCGAAACCGCGAGCAGCAAAGGTTTGCAACAGAGAATGTAACTCGCTGATCAGAGCGGCCGCCAGAGCATTGCGGTCAGGCGCTGTCAATTGCTGATCGGCGGCGATGGAGGCGAGATCCGTCCAGGGCTGGTCGATCACCGCATCTTTGCCCATATGGACATTGACCCCAACGCCAATAACCACCTGACATTCGCCGGCCGGATCGCCGCTCATTTCCAGTAAAATACCGGCAAGCTTTTTACCCCGGTACAGAATATCATTGGGCCACTTTAAGGCGATGCCGGTGATTCCCAATGACGCCAGTGCCCGCGCAATTGCCACACCCACCGCCAGACTCAAACCCTCCAACACTGAAGCACCGCCTTCGAAACGCCACACCATCGATAAATAGATATTGCGCGCAAACGGACTCACCCAAGCGCGACCGCGGCGACCGCGCCCGGCGAGCTGACGCTCGGCCAGGCACACCGAGCCATTGGGTAGACCCCGGGCATTAATCAGATAACTGTTGGTGGAGTCAGTCTCAGGTAAAATTATCAGCCGAGGCGGGGCCGCCACCGCTGACATTGCCGCTAAAATCGCCCGCTCTTGTAACAGTTCAAGCCCCCCTTTAATGCAATAACCCTTGCCGCGCTGCGAACTGAGCTCCACCCCCAGTTGCTCAAGTTTCTGTACCTGCTTCCACACTGCCGCACGGGATACTCCCAGCCACTGACCAAGCTCTTCGCCGGAGTGGTAAGCGCCATCGGCCAGCAAGTGCAGTAGGCCTAAAAAAGTATCCTGCTGCAGATCATCGCTCATGCTTGCTCGCCTGTTGATAACGCCGCTGATAACGCCCCGAGCCCAAACTGGTCAGCACTTCATACCCCAGGCTACCGTTGCGCTGGGAAATGGCTGTAACATCCACAGTGGCATTGATTACGGCAATTGTCATGGAGCGCCAGCGGCCCGCTTGCAGCAGCTGATCAATACCCGCCACGGTACTGACATCAAACACGGCAGTGTCCATGGATACCCGCCCCAACACCGGCACCTGCTGCCCCATACAATAGCCATAACCCGCATTACCCAATAGCCGATGCACGCCATCGGCGTAACCACCGGCAGCAACCGCCAACACACTGCCCGCCGGTGCTATAGTCGTGGCGCCATAACCCACTGTCGTGTCAACGCCCACGCGGCGCAACTGCAATACCGGTAAATCAAGACTCACCACCGGTTGCACCGGGGAGGGCTGATCGAGCTGGGGATTAAAACCGTAGAGGGCCGCGCCCGGGCGCACCATGTCGGCATGGTAATCGGCGCCCAAAAAAATACCGGAAGAGTTCGCCAGGCTCCAGCTGGTAGCGGGTAAATCGGCCCCTAGTTGCTCGCGTACCCGGTCAAAGCGTTGCAACTGTTGTGCATTTTGCGGGTGATCGGGCTCATCGGCGCAAGCCAAATGGCTCATCATCAATACCGGTTTGGCGCTAATAATCGCATCCCGGTAGTCGCTTAGGTTATCCTCACTCAGCGGCAAACCTAAACGGGTCATCCCCGTGTCAAATTTGATAGCACAGGGCGCCGACCCCACCGCGTCAAGCCAATCGCTAATAGCAGCCAGAGAAGATAAAACCGGGGTCAACTGCCCGCGCAAGCACTCCTCTTCATCGCCTCTAGCGGCGCCTCCCAGCACAAAACAGCGAGCATCACCGGGGATAAACTGGCGCAGTGCCAGCCCTTCACTTTTCGTGGCCACAAAAAAATGCCGGCAGCCCGCCCCGTAAAGTGCAGGTGCCACCTGCTCTGCGCCCAGACCATAGGCATCGGCCTTAACTACAGCAGCTACTTGAGCGCGGCACTGACCCAACAGCGTACGCCAATTGTCGGCGACGGCCTGTAGATTGATATGCAGTAAACCGGTATTGGAATTCATGAGAGCAGCCGAAGGATAAAGCGGCATAGTTACAAACTTACCGAACAAAATCCAGCGGCAGCGAAGCTCGGCACTGTATTGTTCAGTGCCGGGCTTCTTTACGAGGAGAACTTATGGCTGAAAACCATACAAGGTATAGTAGGCGTGCAATTGCGCTGGAGCTACGCGGTCAAACAGTCCAGCAGTAGCCAGCGACAGCTGATAAACCCTTGCTGTCTGCTCGGGATGCACCTGGGGCTGTTCGGTATTGGCCAGCGCTACCTGTAACGTTTTGCGATCCGACGACAGAGTCAAGGCAAAGGCCTCCTTACGCTTGTCCATTTCTGCTGAACCGTAATCCGGCGCATCGCGATAGAGCCAGGAATTAATTGACAGGGCATCGGCCCAGGCCGCCTCATCCATCACCGGCTGGGTAAGGCGCAAAGAAAAACCATCACCAGTTACCCTGACATCGGCAATGGCAGGCTGCACTGTTTCACCATCCCAGGCGATTCGCTGCAAACTGGCCACATGGCCGCCTTTGGCTTGCCAACCGCGACCGGTCTGACCCACCAACAAGCTGCCATCGGGCAAAAACACCCCGCGCATAACGCCAGAGGCCAGGCCCGACATAAACGGCATAACCGCTCCCTGGCGCGCATCACCGACCTTTTCGATGGTCACTCGCAACAGGTTCGACTGGGTCTGATCGCCCACCAATATCTGCCCGGCAAAGGGGCCAAATTTACCGCCGGTGGTATCCCAAACGGGATGCCCGGGAGCATTGGCCACCGAGTTATGAGGGAAGAGTATCTCGGCGTGCTCGCGGGTGCTCTTAACCCTGTCCCACTGAATTTCGGGTGAATCCGGTGTCATGCCGGGCAGATCTACCAAGCCGGAGGGGTGGCCATAAAAACCGCCCTTTTTGACCGAGAACATTTTCGAGGTACCAACAAACTCGCCCTGGTTTTCGGTGTACCAGATTTCGCCATCGGGACTCACGGCCAGGCCGGCGGGACTGCGTAAACCGCTGGCAAAAAGCTCGTACTCGGCATCCTTGGTAACACGCACCATCCAGCCGCTGTAACCGCCCTGGGCGCCCATGTATTGGCCCTCAGCCTTGTACACGGCCTCATCGGCATGGGCCAGGTTCAGGCTCACATAATAGGCGCCATCATTGCCACGCACTGGGCCATGCATATAAGTGTGGTAATTGCCGTGAAAACTGTGGGCATCAAATAGCGTGTCAAAACGATCGGCCAAGCCATCACCGCTGGTGTCGCGCACACGGGTCAATTCGGCCTTTTGACTGATGACCAGATCCAGACCTTTTTTATCTTCAATCACCACACCCAAAGCGTCAAAAAAGCCCTCGGCAAACAGTTGCCACTCACCGTTTACAATTCGCCAAATACCGGCGGTACGCGTAGCCACAACGATGGTGCCGTCCTCAGCCAAGGCAATACCCAGCGCTTCGAACAACTGATCGCGGCCGTAATTATCCTGGGGAGGCAAATAGTTTTCAATGCTATAGCCCGCAGGCAAACTGGCCTCGGCCGCTACGGTTTTAACAGGCTGTCGACGATAATTAAAAGCACTGGGCTCGGGCTGCCAGGCATTACCAGCCAGCATTAGCTTACCGCTCAGGTGGGCTTTGGCAGTGCCTGCTGGCAGTTGCCACAATCCTTGGTTAAAGCTGCCCGTCGAAACCTTGACCGAACCAATAGCCGCCGTGTTAACACGGAAGGCCTGCGCGGACTCCAGCTGACCACTGACGCTGATAGTGATCTCGCCATCGCTCGCAATTTCGGTACTCACAAGCAACGTGTTTTTACCCACCCGATAATTAAATACCGGGGCAGCTGTAGGCTGATCCGAGGGTCGGTTATAGCCCAGAAACTGGGCGTCAACGGCGGCGATACGATCGGCCTGGGTCTGTTTGCTCCACAGAGACTTGTGCACTGTCTCTGTGTCGCGAAACAGGGCCTCTTTAAAAGAGAAGTCGATCATCTCACCTTCGCCATTAAGCGGCGCAAACAACAAGCGCGACTCACCCAGATCAATTTCACGCGCTTCGTTGCCGGTATTCAGGCCGCCGCCGCCGCGATTTTTCAACTCGCCGGACATTTCCAGAAAGCCACCCTGCCAGAGCTTGGCAATACCGAGAAAGCGCGGGTCAAAGGTGTAGTTAACCGCATTGGGCTGGCCCACATGTATCGCCCGAGACGACACGCCTGACATGGGGCCACGCTGAATCCGCACACGACCATCAACCAGGAGCTGTAAATCATCCAGCATCGGGTCGTATTGCTCGGGGCCCCCGGCATCCACCAGCTTTATCACCGGGCCTTGCTGCCATGCGTCATTCAGCGTTTGCAGATAGGCGCTTATAGCGAGTAAATCCTTATCAGGTAGCGT
>DATBNH010000479.1:0-3201 GCA_036554405.1 Cellvibrionaceae bacterium
TGGTCAGCATGTGAATAAAACCGACTCGGCCATTCGCATTACTCACTTGCCCTCGGGCATTGTGGTGGAGTGTCAGGATGAGCGCTCGCAACACAAGAACCGCGCCCGCGCTATGTCGCTATTGGCGGCTAAACTTAAAAATGTGCAAGAGGAGTCGGCGGCGAAATCGGTGGCCGACCAGCGTCGTAATCTGGTGGGCAGTGGCGATCGCTCCGAACGCATTCGCACCTATAATTTCCCCCAGGGGCGCGTTACCGATCACCGTATTAATTTAACTTTGTACAAGCTCGATGAAATTATTAACGGCGATCTGCACGAGGTGCTCAACTCGCTCACCCATGAATACCAGGCCGATCAGCTGGCGGCGCTGTCGGAGTAAACATGACGCAAACGGTTAGCGAATGTTTGCGTGTAGCGCCAAGCCTGAATGCCAGCAGCGATAGCGCGCGCCTGGATACAGAGATTCTGTTGGCTCATTCGCTGGGTAAAACCCGTACCTGGCTTTACACGTGGCCCGAGTCACAGCTTACGCCCGCTCAGTTAAAGCAGTTTGAGCGGTTAATGCGGGCACGTGCCCAAGGTGCACCTATCGCATATTTAACCGGGGTGCAGGAGTTCTGGTCGCTGCCGCTCAAGGTGACCGAGCACACCTTGATACCGCGCCCGGAAACCGAGCTGCTGGTGGAGTTGGTGTTGGCATTATCGCTAGGCGAGATGGCTCGGGTGTTGGATTTAGGCACCGGTACTGGCGCCATTGCCCTGGCGCTGGCCCATGAGAAAAAACACTGGCAGATTACGGCTGTTGATCGCATTGCCGAGGCGGTAAGTTTGGCCGAAGATAACGCTCGCACTTTACAGTTGTCGGTTAAGGTTTTGCAGAGTGATTGGTTTGCGGCGCTGGCGCAGGGGGACGTGTTTGATGTGATTGTCAGCAACCCGCCTTATATTGATGGGGCCGACCCGCATTTACACCAGGGCGATGTGCGCTTTGAGCCGCACTCGGCGCTAGTGGCAAATGCCGAGGGCTTGGCCGATATTGAGCATATTATTACGCAGTCCGGACGCTTTCTCGCCCCCGGCGGTTGGCTGTTGCTAGAGCACGGCTGGCAGCAAGCGCCGGCGGTGCAGGAACTCTTACATACCTATGGTTTCAGCCAAGTGCGCAGTGAGTGCGATTTAGCCGGTCACTTGCGGGTGAGCCTGGGCCGCTGGGGTGAAGTATGAATGATGAACAGCTGCTGCGCTATTCACGGCAAATTATGTTGCCCGGGGTGGATGTTGCGGGGCAGGAAAAACTCGCCGACGCACGTATATTGATAGTGGGCCTTGGTGGCCTGGGCGCACCTGTGGCACTGTATTTGGCCGCCGCCGGTGTGGGCACGCTGGTATTGGCCGATGCCGACGCGGTGGAGCTGACCAATTTACAGCGGCAAATTATTCACAGCACCGCCAGCATTAATCAGCCTAAAGTCGATTCCGCTGCAAAAGCGTTGACCGCGCTCAACCCCACCATCCAGCTTATTGCCCACCCTGAAGCGGCGAGCACCGATAACATTGAAGCCCTTGCTCAAGGTTGTGACGTGCTGGTTGATTGCACCGATAATTTTACCACCCGGTTTTTACTTAACCGCCACAGTGTGGCGCATAAAATCCCTTTGGTGTCTGGCGCCGCTATTCGCCTTGAGGGTCAAATCAGTGTGTTTGATCCACGCGCTGACAACAGCCCCTGCTATCGCTGCCTTTATAGTGAGCAAGATGATCAAGCGCTAAGCTGCGCCGAAAGTGGCGTGCTCGGGCCGCTGGTGGGGGTGATAGGCGCTATGCAGGCAATGGAGGCGATCAAGCTGGTGGTGGGTTTGGGCTCAACCCTGGCCGGGCGCCTGTTAGTGTTTGATGCCGCCACTGCCCACTGGCGCGAGCTGGCTTTGCAGCCAGACCCGGCCTGCCCGGTGTGCGCTAAAACCAGCAGAAGCTGAGAGGAAAAAGAGGGCTGAAAATTCAATACCCTTTAAAATAGTCGGTGTCAGCTTTTAATGGCACTTTCTTGAGCGATTAGTTGGCCACTACACATAACCCGGCCACGACTTCCAAAGACTTCTTCCAAGACACGCCATAAACCCGTCTTGGGGGCTTGAATGCAGCGTCCATGCTGCATACGGTCTTGGAAGAATTCTTCGCAAGCAGCGCCCTCGTTGTGAATTGGAGGTTAAGTAAGTGCCCTGGCGTTCAAGGCTAGAAAGCTATAGGCCCCTAATTCGTGCAGCTCAAATAATACCGGGCTCTTTGTGCCCGGCAGGTATATTGGCAGCTAAAGCGCGTGTTATGCTTTGCTGTCGTGGGGGATGCCCACCGTCGCTGTTAAGGAGAATAATATGTCAGAAGCGATTGTTTGGCTCATTATTGGTATTTTTCTGATACTGACCGAGTTACTGGCCACCAGCATTGTGGCTGTGTTTTTGGGTATAGGCGCTTTGGCAACAGCGCTATTGTTACAACTGGGCATTATTGAAGCCCGTACCTCCCAGTATATGGTGTTCGCTATTGTCAGCCTCGCCTCTTTATTGCTGGCGCGCAAACAGTTTAAGCGCTGGTTTGTGGGTTTTACCGCAAGTAAAGGCGAATCAAAAAGCCAGTTTCAGCATGACATTGGCAACCGGGTAACAGTGATTGCCGATTTTCTACAGGGCCAGGGTCGGGTAACCCTTAATGGGGTGTCCTGGGATGCGCAATCTGATGACGAGTTAAAAACCGGTGAAGTGGCCTGGGTAATAGCTAACGAGGGCATTCACTTGATAGTGTCGCGACAAAAGCCAACTCCGTTTGAACCAATCGATAAGGAAGAATAATTATGCTTGATTTCAGCACTATATTTGCGTTTGGTATTGCCCTGGCGGTGATTATTACGCTGTTTAAAATTGTGCGCATTGTGCCCCAGCGAAGCAATGTGGTCATAGAACGCTTGGGTAAGTATTCGCGCACACTGGATTCTGGTTTTCACATTCTTATCCCCTTTGTAGATAAGGTCGCCTATGTGCATACCCTCAAAGAAGAAGTGATTGATGTAGACCGTCAGGCCTGTGTCACCAAAGACAACATTCAGGTGGGTATTAACGGCGTTCTGTATATTCAAGTAGTGGATGCCTACAAGGCCAGTTACGGTATTAACAATTACCGCTACGCCGCCTCGCAGTTGGCGCAAAC
>DATBNH010000510.1:0-3916 GCA_036554405.1 Cellvibrionaceae bacterium
CGGTGTTTGGCGGTCGTACCGCTCGCGGCGCCTATGCCTATCTGGGACGTTATCACACCCAGGTCAGTGTGCTGCAAGAGGGCGATGATCGTCCTATGTTGCACTACCTGCGTGCCGGTACCGACTTCTTTTCAGTGCTGAATATCTATTTGTCAAAACTCAAACCCTCAAAGCTGTTTAACTTCACTACCACCACTTTTGGTAGTGAGCGCGCCATGGTGCCGGTGGGTGCCTATGAAAAAGTCATGCCTCTGGACATTCTTCCTACCCAGTTATTGCGTGCCCTGATTGTAGGCGATACCGAAGTGGCTCAAAAGCTGGGTTGCCTGGAGTTGGACGAGGAAGATCTGGCGCTGTGTACGTTTGTTTGCCCAGGCAAATACGAATACGGCCCAATCTTGCGTGACAACCTTACCCGTATTGAAGTGGAGGGTTAATCTATGAAGGCTTTACGTAATTATCTCGACAAGATTGAACCCAACTTCCATAAAGGCGGCCGCTTTGAAAAGTGGTATGCGCTTTATGAAGCAGCGGATACGATTTTTTATCGCCCTGCCAGTGTCACTAAAACCACATCTCATGTGCGCGATGGTCTCGACCTCAAGCGTATTATGATCACAGTGTGGTTGTGTACATTTCCCGCCATGCTGTTTGGTATGTACAACGTCGGCCACAATGCTAACGTAATTATGGCAGATATGGGCATTGCCGTCGTTGAAGGTTGGCGCGGTGCATTAATCGCCCTGTTTGCCGGTGGCTACAACCCCGCCAGTGTCTGGGATTGTTTTGTTCACGGCGCAGCTTATTTCTTACCTATCTATGCTGTAGTGTTTGTGGTGGGCGGTTTTTGGGAAGTGTTGTTCGCCACCATTCGCGGCCACGAAGTGAACGAAGGTTTCTTCGTGACCTCGGTGCTCTTTGCTCTTATCTGTCCGCCCGACCTGCCTTTGCTTTATGCGGCACTGGGCATCAGCTTTGGTGTGGTGCTGGGTAAAGAAGTTTTTGGCGGCACCGGTAAAAACTTTCTCAACCCGGCGCTTACCGGCCGTGCATTCTTGTTCTTTGCCTACCCTGCCAGTATGTCCGGGGATGCGGTGTGGACGGCGGTGGATGGCTATACGGGTGCTACTGCCTTGTCGGTTGCCTACCAGGATGGCATGACGGCACTGGCGCAGCAAATGACCTGGCTCGATGCCTTCTTTGGCAATATGCACGGTTCCATTGGTGAGACCTCAACCCTGGCTATTTTGATCGGTGGCGCAGTACTGCTGGTAATGGGCATCGCCTCCTGGCGTATTGTGTTGGGCGTGATGCTGGGCATGATTGCCACGGCTGTGTTGTTTAATGTGGTGGGCTCTGAAACCAATGCCATGTTTGCCATGCCCTGGTACTGGCATTTGGTGGTGGGCGGTTTTGCTTTTGGTATGATTTTTATGGCAACCGATCCGGTCTCTGCGGCCATGACTAACACAGGGAAGTTGTGGTTTGGTGCGTTGATAGGTTTTATGGTGGTGATTATTCGTGTGGTGAATCCGGCGTTTCCGGAGGGCATGATGCTGGCAATCTTGTTTGCCAATCTGTTTGCACCTTTGATCGACCATTTTGTTGTTGAGTCGAATATCAAGCGGAGGTTGGCACGTGGCTAATAACGATACCATCAAGAAAACAGTCATTGTTACTGTGCTCTTATGTTTTGTCTGCTCGGTGATTGTGTCTACGGCGGCGGTATTGTTAAAGCCGTTGCAAGTAGCCAATCAGGAGCTGGATTTTAAACGCAACATTCTTTCAGCAGCGGGTTTACTCGAGGCTGGTGGTGATGTGGAGCAAATATTCAGCCAGCGTGTTTCCATGCGTGCCGTTGATTTGGACAGCGGGGAGTATACCGATGAGGTGAATCCCGCGACTTATGATCAGCGCGCTGCCGCCAAAGATGCGGCACTGTCTACTAATTTAACTAAAAAGGAAGACATCGCAGGTATCTCCCGTCGGGAAAACTACTCGCTGGTCTACCTGGTGGAAAATGAAAGTGGCCAGTTAAGCAAAATCATTTTGCCTATCAAAGGCTATGGATTATGGTCCACGCTTTATGGGTTTATCGCTTTGGAGGCCGATGCCAATACTGTAGCAGGCCTGGGCTTTTATGAACACGGTGAGACGCCCGGTTTGGGTGGAGAGGTAGACAACCCTCGCTGGAAAGCTAATTGGGAAGGCAAGAAGGTTTATGGTGATGATGGCAGTGTTGCCCTGACTGTGATTAAAGGCCAGGTTGACCCCTCGTCAAGCCGCGCCGAACATCAGGTCGACGGCCTTTCTGGCGCTACTCTGACCGCACGCGGTGTTGCTAATTTGGTGCAGTTCTGGTTGGGCGAAAGTGGTTTTAAACCCTTCCTCGACAAGCTGCAAAAAGGGGAGGCATAACAGATGAAATCTAAAGAGCTTTTAATTACGCCTATCTTTAAAAATAATCCCATTGCTTTGCAGATTCTGGGGATCTGTTCGGCGCTGGCGGTAACCAGCCAGCTGAGCGTTACTTTGGTAATGTGTGCGGCTTTGATATTTGTAACGGCGTTTGCCAATACCTTTGTCTCGCTGGTGCGCAATCATATTCCCAGTAATATCCGTATTATCGTACAGATGACGATTATTGCCTCGCTGGTTATTGTGGTGGATCAAATCATCAAAGCCGTAGCCTACGATATGAGTAAGCAATTGTCGGTCTTTGTGGGCCTGATTATTACCAACTGTATTGTTATGGGCCGTGCGGAAGCCTTTGCTATGAAAAATCCGCCGCTGCCCAGTTTTCTGGACGGTGTTGGTAATGGTCTGGGTTACAGTGTGATTTTGATTGCCTTGGCGACCATTCGTGAATTGTTTGGCTCTGGTAAGTTGTTGGGCCAACAGATATTACCCGTGGCTACTGAGGGCGGCTGGTATGTGCCTAATGGCCTGTTGTTGTTGCCACCCAGCGCCTTCTTTTTGATTGGCTTATTTATCTGGGGGCTGCGAACCTGGGATAAAACACAGGTGGAAAAACCGGATTTCAAAATAGCACCTAATACTAAAGCGGCACAGGAGGCTTAATCGTGGAATATTATTTGAGTCTTTTTATCCGCACCGTGTTCATCGAGAACATGGCGT
Source organism: Cellvibrionaceae bacterium (assembly GCA_036554405.1). Classification (GTDB taxonomy): domain Bacteria; phylum Pseudomonadota; class Gammaproteobacteria; order Pseudomonadales; family Cellvibrionaceae; genus Gilvimarinus. The sequence continues at coordinate 3,139 of DATBNH010000510.1, forward strand.
TGGCATTCTTTTTGGGTATGTGTACTTTTTTGGCAGTGTCTAAAAAAATCAGCGCCGCCTTTGGTTTGGGTGTGGCCGTAGTTGTGGTGCAGTTAATTACTGTACCCATTAACAACCTGATTTATATGTATGTACTGGCCGATGGTGCACTGGCCTGGGCAGGCTTACCCGATGTGGATTTGAGCTTCTTAGGCTTGATTACCTACATTGGCGTGATTGCAGCCATGGTGCAAATTCTGGAAATGGTTCTGGATAAATATGTACCTGTGCTCTATAACGCTCTCGGCGTATTTTTGCCGCTGATTACCGTAAACTGCGCTATCTTGGGTGGCACATTGTTTATGGTCGAACGCGACTACAACTTTGCTGAAAGTGTGGTGTTTGGTGCGGGCTCCGGTGTGGGCTGGGCACTGGCTATTACTGCCTTGGCGGGCATTCGTGAAAAAATGAAATACAGCGATGTGCCAGAAGGTCTGCGCGGTTTGGGTATTACCTTTATCGTGGTAGGTTTGATGTCTCTTGGCTTTATGTCGTTTGGCGGCATTGATCTGTAATCGGCGGAGTGAACGAAATGAACATAGAAATTATTCTGGGTGTTGTCATGTTCACCGTCATCGTGCTGATTCTAGTGGCGGTGATTCTCAGTGCCCGAGCTAAGTTGGTGGCCTCGGGCAACGTAAATATTGAAATTAATGGCGAGAAGACACTGACAGTGCCCGCTGGCGGAAAACTCCTGCAAACGCTGTCGTCAGCAGGCTTGTTTTTGCCCTCAGCTTGT
>DATBNH010000582.1:0-2376 GCA_036554405.1 Cellvibrionaceae bacterium
TTTACCCAGCTCGCGAATTACCTCGCCACAGACACCAAAATACGCAGGATCATCGGGCGATCCGGGGCCGGGAGAAATAATAATCCGCTCTGGCGCAAGTTCGCTTATTGCCTTCAGGCTCAACTCATCATTGCGTCTAACCTCAACGGTAAAATCACCCAGCACACCCATGGACTTTTGTGCCAGCAGAATCTCGCCCACATACTGATACAGGTTATAAGTAAAAGAATCGTAGTTATCAATAATTAAAACTCTCACCGGCGGGCCTCCTTGTTTTCGGGGAAAAAGGCTTCCAACACTTTTTTAGTACCGGCAAATTTACGCTGAATTTCTTCGTACTCATCGGCCGCATTGGAATCGTAAACATTGCCGCCGCAGGTTTGTACATAGCCATTCTCTCCATTCACAAAAAGAGTTCGAATAGGAATGGCAAAGGTGCAATCGCCGTTAAACGAAAAATGCCCTACCGCGCCGCCATAAGGTCCCCTACCCTCAGTTTCAAGGCTATCGATAATTTTCATGGCTTCAATTTTGGGTGCACCGGTTAAAGTACCGGCAGGGAAATTACTGGCCAGCGCCGAAAACATATCTTCCGAATCGGCCATAATACCCACTATCTCGCTGGAGATATGCTGAACATGACTGAAACGCTTTATATCCATTAAGCTGCGCACCTTAACCGAACCGAATTGTGCTACGCGGCCAATATCATTGCGGTGCAAATCCACAATCATATTGTGCTCGGCAATCTCTTTAGGATCGTTAAGCAGCGTGCGCGCCAGCGCCTTGTCTTCGGCTTCGGTGGCACCGCGCCTCGTGGTACCCGCCAGCGGGTAGGTTTCCATTTCACCCTGGCGCAATCTGAATAGCAGCTCAGGGCTGGCACCAATGACTTTTTCATTATTAAACTTAATGTAATACATTTGCGGCGAGGGGTTGACCTCGCGCAGCATTTCATAAGCCTTAATAGTATCGCCAGTAATAGCGAACAGGCTTTTAAAGCCTACCTCGCACTGAAAGACCTTGCCCTCGACAATATCCCGCTTTACCTTTTCAACCGCCTGAGCATGACTGTCACGAGTCATGGTGTCGCCCAGAGGGGTAATGGTCAAATCGCCATCGCCCACATAGGTTTCAGCCATTATCGCCTTAACCAAAGGCTCGCGGTTTTCATCGTAATAAAAGTAAAAGACCTCATTGGTCATTTTGTCCAAAATCAAGCCATCTTTATACAGGCCAAACTTAAACGCGCTAAAGTACTCACTGGGCTGAATATTGAGGCTCGGCTCAAAATAATTCATGCAATCGTAGCCAATATAACCGGTCAAGCCCCCGGCATAACCGCGCGAGAGAATATTCTGCGGCATTATTTCGCGCAGTAAGTAGTAGGGGTTATTGCTCGGGTAGTGTTCAGCGGTACCATCACGGTGGGTAATCACCAGAGCGCCTTCAGCGGCCGATAACACCTGCTCCGGGTCAAAGCCAATTAACGAATAGCGGGAAATATGACTCTCTTCTCCCAGAGACTCCAGGAAAAAACAGGTATCAAAACGCTTTTCTATTTTTTTAAACAGACCAAAAAAATCGCAATCAACCGCCAAGGTAGAATAGGTTGGCTTGCGCGGGATACGTATAGGTTGTGGTTTACTCATAAAAAATCCGCAGGGGTTATAGCTTGCCAGCTTTGATTTCACGGGAGCCACGGGTCACTGTAGCAATGCCAACGCCCAGACGTTTGGCGATCTCTCGCTGCGAGACACCCGCCTTTAATAGCTGGGCAATTTGCAAACGCTGACCTATGGCATGCTGTTCGGTAGGCGTCAGCAAACCCTCCAGCAGCCGACGCATACTGGCGGAGTCGTGGGCGGCCAATAAATGCTCCACCAAAGCTGTCAGTAGCTGCTCATCCGTATTCATGTACTAGTACAGTAACATGTCGCACATCAGGTTTACAAGTCCAAACTTGACCCCTGCGGCCCCATGGTTAATATTGATACTGAATGTTACCCAGGAGTCGTACCATGTCGCAATTTCTATCTCGTCGCCGATTTCTACAGGGCCTCAGCAGCAGTGCCTTGCTTACAGGCCTTGTCACTAACGGCGCCATGGCCAAGCCGCCGGGTAAACTCGGGGTAGCGCTGGTGGGCCTCGGCTACTACAGCCGCGATTTACTGGCCCCGGCCCTGCAGTTAACCCAACACTGCGAACTACGCGGCATAGTGACCGGCAGCCCCGAGAAAATACCCCAATGGCAACAGCGCTACGGCATTAAAGACAGCAATGTTTACAACTACGAGAATATGCACACTTTAGCCAATAACCCCGATATTGATATCGTCTATGTTGTGGTTCCTACCAGCTTACACATGAAGTACT
>DATBNH010000526.1:0-2879 GCA_036554405.1 Cellvibrionaceae bacterium
GGCCGCTATGGCTATCGTATGTCCAAAGCCGCGCTGAATGCTGCGGGTAAGTCATTGGCCTCGGATCTCAAACCACGTGGTGTTGCCGTGGCCATTTTGCACCCGGGCCTGGTGGGCACAGAGATGATCGGCGGTCATGGCGACATTACCCCCGATCAGGCGGCCGAGCGATTGGCGGTGCGTATAGACGAATTGACTTTGGACAATACCGGCAGTTTCTGGCATTCCAATGGGCAAATACTGCCGTGGTAGAGCTGTTTAACAGGCTATAAGCTTAAAAATTCAATAAGAACACTGAAATATCAGCAATCACTGGTTTTATCGACAATACTGAAAGGGGGCTTAAGCCCCCGTTACGGTCGACTTGCTAGTGGTCATTTTTCGGTAAAAGCGATTGAGAATTTATGAGCCCAGATACAGAGGATCTACCCCCAAGCCTGGAGCAGCAGCGCCTTGATGCGCTGCGCCGCTATTGCATACTGGATACCCCAACAGAGCAGACCTTTGATGATATTACCCGTCTGATTGCGGATATCTGCCAGGCTCCCATTGCGGTGATCAACTTTATAGATGAAAGCAGGCAGTGGTTTAAGTCGGAAATTGGCTTGGGGGTACGTGAGACACCGCTGGATATTTCAATCTGCGCCCACGCGATTTTGCAGCCGGGCTTGTTTATTGTGCCGGACACCTTGGAAGACGCACGTTTTGCCCATAATCCTCTGGTGACTGGCGAGCCGTATTTGCGTTTTTATGCCGGTGCACTGCTTGAAACCTACGATGGCTTTGCTCTTGGTACTCTGTGCGTACTGGATCATCAGCCGCGAGAGCTGAGCGAGCTGCAAAAAAATGCGCTCTCAACTCTGGCGCGGCAAGTGATGTTATTGCTTGAGTTGTTTAAAGCCAACAACGAACAAGCCAATATGTTACGCGAGCTGGAAGCTGCCAGAAAAGAAATGGCGGCGTTGGCAGCGACCGATTACTTGACCGGCCTGCTTAATCGTCGTGCGTTTAGTCACAGGTTAAAGCAGACTTATGGTGAAATTGAGCGTAAGCAGAGCCACGCTTGCCTGATGATGATGGATCTTGATCATTTTAAAAAGGTCAACGACACCCATGGTCATCAACTGGGCGACGAGGTTTTGCAGCTATTTGTCGATTGTTGTAAAACAATTTTTCGCGCTGCCGACAGTATCGGGCGCTGGGGCGGTGAGGAATTTATTGCTCTGTTGCCCCATACCAATCTGGATCAGGCCACCCAGGTTGCCGATCGTCTACGCCAGGCGGTAGCAGAACTGCCCATGCCCGAGGTAACTCCAACCATTAACCTTACTGTAAGTGTCAGCGTCATAGCCCTTGATGCACGAGTCGATATTAAGCACACCTTGCGCGATCTTGACGATGCGCTTTATGAGGCGAAAGATCGCGGTCGCAATTGTACCGTGGTGGCTGAGCACCAGCGTTAATCAAGCCGTTGTAACAACCCGCTATGTGGCCTGGAAAACGCAGTTTCCGGGTTTAATCTCCTGCTGTAGATGAAAATACTGAACCCTTTTGACGTGTCTCGCGACTTAGGGGTTAATATACTGGAAAAATCAGGGAATCTACGGGGCTACTCATGAGAAGGGCATTGCTGAACGCATTAATACTGGCGCAACCGTTTATGGTGACGCTGGGGTTTGCCGCGGACGAGCTAGCGGCACTGGAAGTCTCCCTGGCTGCACCTCAGGCCCGCGAGGCTTATCTGCCGCAAGAACCCCTGCGCTTGCAATTACCGCCCGATCTACCGGCAGCATTGGTAGCCCAGCTGAATGTTGAGCTGGACAGTATTGATGTCACCGCACTGGTAGCGTCGGATGGTAACGCTCTATTGTTCACCCCCGTCAGGCCACTGCCCAGTGGTCAGCACGAGCTCAGAGTCGTGGCCTATGGTGATGATGGCAGTGTGCAAGAGGTGGGTTACTGGTTGTTTGAAGTGCGCACCCCCGGTTTTTTTCGCGATAACTCACTTACCGGCCATCTGGATATCAGTGCCACCCGGCGGGTGGCTGAGAGTAGTGATTATGCTGATCAGGATGCCTTTAGTGCTCAGGGCAGCGGCAGTTTTCAGGCGACCACCACCACCGATTTTGCCCAGCTAAACGGCCGTATGGACCTTCTGTATACCGACAATAGCCAGCACTCGGCTACCGGTAAGGCGCTGGATGTGGGTACATTTTTGGCCCAGGCACAGGGTAAAACCCTTGGCCTCAGTGTCGGGCATCATGCGGTGGCCAGCACCGATTTACTCTTCGACGGTTACCAAAAGCGCGGTCTATCGGTAAACAGCCAATGGCAGGCGATTAACACCCAATTAACGGTGTTTGGTATGAGTGCACAGGATCGGGTAGGTGCCGACGACGCACTGGGCTTGGGTGATGGCGACAATCGTTACCAGGGCGGTGTTATGCAAACGCGGCTGTGGCGCTCGGCCAGTCACGAGGGGCATTTAAGTGCGGGCTATATCAGCGGCAGGCGCAGTGATGCAGGTTACGGCAACTGGCAACAGCAGGCACCGGTTGCCGCAGGCAGCGGTTGGAACCTGGCGCTGGATACTCACTGGTTTACCCGCCAGTTGCGGCTGCGTCTGGAATCGGCGGCTACGGAAATAGAGCAAGTGGGGAATGCCTACAGCGAGCTCTCCGACAGCGCTTACAGTGCTCTGCTAGTAGCCACACCCTTATTGGCCGAGGGCAATATCACCTGGCAATTGGGCGGGGAAATTAAACAGGTGGGTACAGATTACCGTAGTCTGGCTAATCCCTTTTTGCCAGCAGACCGCTATCTGGAGCGCGTTTTTACCCAATTTGCAGCGGGTAATTGGAGTGTGAATGCGACCGTTG
>DATBNH010000544.1:0-2459 GCA_036554405.1 Cellvibrionaceae bacterium
TGGTGTTGTGAATCACCAGGTCGTATTGTTCGGCCCAGTCGTCTTGTTGCAGTACGGAGGTGAGGTGATCCGGTCGTTTGTCGCCCTCGTGTACCACTGTCCAGTTGATATTGCTGATGCGTGAATTCAACCCGTCAATTAATAGCGGTTGCTGAGTGTTAAAGTCATGCCAGCCACCGCCAGTGATAAGCAGTACCTGCAGAGGTGACGCGGGTTCGGTTTGGGCGTTGGAACAACTGCCCAACATTAAAATCAGTAAAAGACAGCGTTTACCTGTGGATACATTCATGGTCGTTTTAACTCCTGCAACAGGCCTTCCAGGCCATTGAGTTTGATTTCATACATCAGTGCCAGCTGCTTGCCAAGCTTGGAGTCTGGAAATCCCTGCCCATAGAACCACACCAGGTAGGGCTCGGGTAAATCCAGAAGCTTACGCCCTTTATACTTGCCAAAGGGCATGGTCTGATTAATGGCATCCAGGAGGTCCTGAGAGTCCGTGGCGGCGAAATTATTCATACTCAGATACTTACCATACTGTAAAGCATATGACTTTGGGATCCGGAGAATATTTAGCGCGCTGTTGCTACTTTATTCAACGGGTCTCGGGAAGTACTTCGCTCGCTGCTTTTCCTCAGTGCCTCCACTACCATAAGTATGGGTAGCCAGAGTAGTACCCAGTCTGCGGTCGGTGATGCCAGTGGGCGGGCGGTATCGGTGAGGTTAGATAAAACCATGATCAGTAATAGGCCGAGGGCACTTAAGCCGTGGCGCATTGTATGCTCTCGATGAAGCAGCTTTATTGTCATTGTGGCAAGAATAAAGACGAACAATAATAGTGCTGCACCGCCGCCAATCAGCCAGAATTGTAAGAAAATATTATGGGTGTGATCAAATTCAATGCCAAGAGTTGCTAATAGCTCTGCCCCAGGGGCTGTATTAACAAACGAGGTTGCATTTCCTGTACCCCAGAGGGCGAAAGTTTGCCAATGTGCTAATGTTGATGACCATATTTCCGGGCGGTAGGATAGCCCACGGGCGGCCATATTGGCGTGAAGCCATGACGTAAAGACCTCAGGGGATAGTGCCCAGAGTAGGCTTAAAACTAGCACTACTGCGCTCAATGAGATAAGGATAAGACGCCAGGAGGCACTGTGGCGATGCCATAAATAACTTAAAAAGAAGCAAGGTAATATCAGTGCAGTGGCAAGCATAGGGCCGCGGCTTTGAGAGAGTATTGCAAATACCAAAACCCCTATGCCGGCCGTTATAAGTACGACGAGCTCAAGGCGAGACAGGCTGCGCTCAAAGCCGAGCAGAAAAAATGCAATTCCCCAGTAAACTAATAGTACCGAGGCTCCCTGAATCGGATGGCTGAGAAAGCCGCGGCCAATTAAGCGACTGTTATAATCACCGACATAGACGTAGGGCAATAGCGCCACGACAACGGCAAGCAGAATTAAACTGCTAAACAATAAGCCATACATCTTTGGCCTGGTAAGCCAAATGGGCACTGTGACCATTAGGCCGGCGATAAATAACCAAACCTCTGCGCCCCAGCGTAATTGGTCGAGCTTGGCTGGCCAATGAGCATTACTGACCAGGATGGAATTCAACGAGAGCCAGACGATTAAACCCGTACAGGTTAGAAACAGTGGGTCGCGCAGCCAGGAGGGCATAGGGTAACGAATAAACAACCATAACAAAGGCAGCATAACGCCGGCAAAAAAGAAGACTCGGTATAAATCGCGGGTGTCAGTCAGCAAGGCCAGGGCGAGAAACAACAGCATGCAGGCATTTATAATTTTCTGGGTTTTGCTCATAAGGACGGCATTCCCAGTTGCTTGCGTACATCGGCAATCAATTGAGCGGGTTCTGCAACTAAAAATGGGTCAAAATGAGTTGAGCCTGAGCTGGAAAAAAGTTCGCAGGCATCGACTGGCCCTTGACCCTGATATTGATTCCCACTGTGGTGTCTTGGTAAAAAGAAATGGCTGGGCAGTAGGGTGATGGAGTTGTTAGCAGCCAGCATGATTTCCTCAGTAAAAGGCAAAGGCCCCGTGGTTTTCCACATGGTTGTGCGTTTAAATTTGAGCTTGCGCCATACAAAGCGTCGGGCCAGGTTTTTACTGCTGACAAAACGTTGGACCAAAGCGGCGATAACCTGATGACCGGGTTCGGCTCCCACATAGCCATTGGCAACCAGTCCGGGCTTAACATATTCGTTTTCCCACACGGCAAATAAATTGCAATCAAACAACCAGGCGGGCAGGGGTGCGACACAAACAGAATCGGCGTCAAGGGCAAAGCCCCCTTCGTCCAATAGAATTTCCCAACGCATTAAATCGGCAATACCTGCATATTGTTTGTTGTGTTGGATCAGCAGGTCCATCTGTTTGCGCGTCTTCCACGGATGTTGCTGCAGTTCCTTATTTCCCCAAATTTTCACTTCGAAATCCGGG
>DATBNH010000562.1:0-3649 GCA_036554405.1 Cellvibrionaceae bacterium
GTTTGCCGCGCGCAAGGCAATTATGCAAGAGTGTCAAAAGCTGCGCATCCCCGGCGTTGATATCGATGATATTTTTCTCGGCAACGGCGTTAGCGAACTGATTGTCATGGCCATGCAGGCATTGCTCAACAACGGCGATGAGATCCTGGTGCCAGCACCCGATTACCCTTTGTGGACCGCCGCTGTGACCCTTGCCGGCGGCAAGGCCGTGCACTATCGCTGTGATGAGCAGGCCGACTGGTTCCCCGATCTGGATGACATCGCCAGTAAAATCACCGATAAAACCCGCGGTATCGTGGTGATTAACCCCAACAATCCCACCGGCGCGGTTTACAGCCAGGACTTACTTGAACGCCTGGTGGCGCTGGCTCGCGATAAGGGCCTGATTGTATTTGCCGATGAAATCTACAGCAAAATTCTCTACGACGACGCTGAATTTGTGCCTCTGGCACGCCTCGCCGATGACATTCTCTGCGTCAGTTTTAACGGTTTATCAAAATCCTATCGGCTTGCGGGTTTCCGCTCGGGCTGGATGATTATCAGCGGTGCCAAGCACAAGGCCAAAAATTATGTGGAGGGGCTGGAAATGCTCGCCTCCATGCGCTTGTGCGCCAATGTGCCGGCCATGTATGCGGTGCAAACCGCGCTCGGCGGTTATCAGAGTATTAACGAGTTAATTATGCCCGGGGGCCGCCTGTGCGATCAGCGCGATGCCGCACTGGCCGCTATCGACAAGATTCCGGGGCTATCATGCGTCAAGCCCAAGGGCGCCATTTACCTGTTTCCCAAAATCGATCTCAAGCGCTACCCGATTGTGGACGATCAGCAAATGGTGCTGGATTTTCTGATTCAGGAAAAAATTCTGCTGGTTCAGGGCACCGCCTTTAACTGGCCAGAGAGAGACCATTTGCGCATTGTGTTTTTGCCCCGCGAAGACGAGCTGACCCGTGCCATTGAGAGGCTGGGCCACTTTCTGGAACGCTACAAGCAATAAGCAAACGCTATGGCTGATATTCATATTGCCGATTTCCACAAGGACCTTGCCAAAATCCTCTGTCAGCTTTACGCCGGCTTTCCGCGTAAGCTGACACTCTATGTGGAAGATATCAGCGGCGCCGATACCCCCGATGAATTCGGCCTGCACAGCACCCGCCATCAGGCCTGTTTTGCTACCCTGTTGTGGCTGGCCGATGAGGGTTATGTGCGCTACAGCGACACCATTCGCCAGGAAGCCGTTGATCAGGCCACCCTCACCCACAAGGGTTTTACCCTGCTCAGTATGCAACTGAACTGTCAATCGCTGCTGGATACCGGCATTACCCATACTGCTGCAAAACTTGACGGTCGCCCTCTCACCATACCCCTAAAGGGTGATTTCGCCCCCACCATCGATCTGTTGCGCAATGCCATTAAAGGCGGCTCGTCAGCGGCCATAGAACAGATCGTACAGATTATTTTACGCCATCAGTAGCTGTGTCGTCGGCAACACCTGGATAGCGAAAATGCAGTAACTTCAGCTGCTGAGTCGGATTGGTATCAGGAAAATCGGTCGAGGGCGCCAAACGCTGACAAAATTGTGCCGCGGGGCACTCGCTGGCAAACACTGTTTGCACAAAATCCGGCGGCAGCTCCGGCGCATTTAGGCAGGCGAGAATATCACCGCCAGCAGGCATTAGTTCGGGAATACGGCGCACCAGCTTGGCGTAATCGCGCGTGGCCACAAAGCTGCCCGGCTGGTAGGAGGGTGGATCGAAAATCACCACATCGTATGGCCCACGCTTTTTAATACGGCTCCAGGATTTTAAAATCTGCTCGGGTAAAAACAGGCTGCGGTTTTTATCCAGGCCATTGAGGTGATGGTTATCACGCCCCTGCCCCAGTGCGCGCTTGCTCATATCCACATTCACCACCAATTCGGCACCGGCCGCTATTGCCACCACTGAAAACGCACAGGTATAGGCAAATAAATTCAATACCCGCTTGCCCACCGCCAGCGAGGCCAGCCATTGACGGCCCGGCTCCATATCCAGAAAAAAACCAATGTTCTGTTGCGCCAGGGGGTTCAGGGTAAAACGTAAAGGACCACGGCGAGCGTAGAGCACCTCTGGCACCTCGCCCAACAGGGTGACTGATGGGGCACCGTGTTGATAGCGGTGCTGCACCACCACCGCCGCCACCGGCTCGGGCAGTAACGGTTTTAATTGCGCTTCCAGCGCCGCTAACCAGCCATCAGGCGGCGCAGCAAATAAGGTAACCAGTAGCACTGGCTGGAAAAAATCCAGCGCGACAAAACTCAGACCGGGATAACACAAACCGCGACCGTGCAGCAGGCGCACACTATCGATTGAGCCACCAGCGGCGGCCAAGGTGCGTAAACGCGCAATACATGGGTCGGGCAATAACACCATTACCAGCTCCCCTCTCTGACCGGTGCCAAACCCACCGGCATCATAATGCGCTCGCGGTATCCGGTAATCACCGTATACAAACCAGCCAATTCACGATCCAGAAGCGCATCGTTGGTATCCAGCAGCAGTGGCCGCCCAGCCAATGCACGTAGTTTTTCTGCGGTGGCAATAATTTGAATGCCCTGCCTGCCCACGCGGCGGATAATTTCAGGAGTCAACTGTTGATTGCCACGGCCAAACACATGGCCCTGACCGCCAATAGCGGTGACAATAATACTGACCTTGCCCTTAAAACTGGCCAAAAGCGCCTCAATCTGGCCTGCGCTGGCATCTGCCAACCGTAACTGACCGCCCTGCACCACATCCACCCCAAGCAAGGTGGCAGTCAAACCCATTTGCTGCAACAGCACTTGCGTGGTGGATCCGGGGCCCACCAGATAAAGGGTATCGGTATCCATCTGCTCCATGCACTCGGCGGCCACATCCAGTTGCGCCAGAGCATCAGGTACCACGCCGCTGTTTTTTGTCGACTGTAGCTCACCCGGCGCTTCGGGTACGCGCATATCACCATAATGACGCGTGCGTACCCTGCCCTGGCGGAAAGCCGCCTCGTCTATGTCGCGCACCTCGGCTTCTCGAAGGGGCGTCCACTGGGCCGCGACCATACGTAACAGCACACTCGCCGCCGTCTCGGGGGTAATGGCAAAGACACCCGAGTGCATTTTCACCCCCGCCGGTACGCCCAGCACCGGCACATTTTGGCCGACCACATCGGCTATATCCCGCGCAGTACCATCGCCGCCGGCGAAGACGATCAAATCCACAGCGGCCTCTTGCAAGGCCAGCGCCGCCGCGCGGGTATCGCTGGCATGGGTCTCGGCACTGACAGGGGCGCCCACACAGACAAAGGCCAAGCCCAATTGTGTCGCCACATCTTCGCCCATGGCACCGGCAAAGCCGAGCAAGGTAAAGCGTTGCTTATGGGCAATAAGTGGCAAGAGCGCGCGGCTGACACGCGCCAGGGCCTGGGGCTCGGCGCCGCGCGCACGGGCCTCGGCCACTACCTGCTCGCCATCACTGCCCTTGAGGGCGACACGGCCACCAAGGCCCGCGCAGGGATTGACGATCAACCCCAGCCGAATAATTGTCGGCGCTGTCACAGTCTTGTCATAGGACTGCTCTACTATGCCGGTCAAAGCAGTGCTCCTCTGTGTTTTACAGTATGTCGATACTGAACCCTA
>DATBNH010000564.1:0-4335 GCA_036554405.1 Cellvibrionaceae bacterium
GTCAGCCATTTTATAATTCTCCAAAAGGGGGGTTGTATTGGAGTGGTGAAGGGCGGGGTTGCAATACGGTGATGGGGTGGTTTGTGGTGGACCATGTCACCTATGATTCGGGCGTGCTAACAGCAATTGATTTGCGTTTTGAACAACATTGCGAGGATAAAGTGCCGGCGTTACGTGGAAAAATTCATTGGCGGGCAGACGCTGCAACTTCATCCCCTGGCCCAGTCAATCCTATTCCGGGCGATCTGTGGGATGCCGATTCACATCTATTACCCGCTAGCGGAAATTACGTTTACCTCGAAAGTGACACTGGAGATTATGTTGGGGAGGGAGAAAACTATCTCTATACGCCGATTGACTCCACTCTTTCTGTGTCCTCATCAGGTCGAATTCTTGATGTCTTCATCAATAGTGATAAAAAATGGGGAGGTAACTTTCAGACGATGATTAGCCTGGATAGAATTCAGACAGGATTTTACGGCGATTTGCAGGATTATAATCCGGCAAAAGGGAGCTTGGGGTGGGGTGGTGAAGGGCATAGTTGCAATACCCGCACGGGATGGTTTGTTGTAGATAGTGTTACTTATGATTCGAATATGCTGACAGCAATTGACTTACGTTTTGCACAACATTGTGAAGGTGGGGTACCAGCCTTATACGGAAAAATCCATTGGCGTGCTGAATGATCAAGCATCGCCCCCGGCACCATTCAATGCAATCCAGATATATTTATGTGTTGATAAGCTCTTGTTATCAAAAATCTGAGGGGGATTGATAATATTAGCCTCAACGATCAGGGGATATGTAGCAAATTGGATTTGTTAATTACAATAAGTTAGAAAATAGTAAATCAAAGACGGGATTATTTATAATAATGATTAGCTTAAAGAAATTAAACTAACGAAGAAAATTCTAACGATTCTAATTTTACAACGACATGACCATACGCTTATGTGGCACTGTTATGACTGGGTAGGCGACAGGTTTATTCCCGAATGGATGAAAAATACACGGTGACTGGGAGGTCAAGTCGGAAGCCTATGTGCACACTGCCGTAGGACATTTTGTCCATCGTGTAGCCAGCTGGGATATTGTCAACGTGGCTGTGGGTTATAATGGACAAACCGATACCGTCTCTTATCGTGATACCATTTTTTTACAAAAACATTGGGCCTGAGTGCATGGAAAAGGCTTATCGCGCTGCGCGGACCGGTGATCCGGATGCTCAGTTGTATTATAACGACCACGGCCTGAGTAATAATGGTGCCAAGCTAGAATTTACCCATACTATGTTGCAGGATTTTGTCGATCGCGGTGTACCCGTGGATGGCCTGGGCTTTCAAATACACATCACACTCGATGGCCCCAATATCTCTAAGATCGGGGCAGTATTAGCCAAGGCAGCCACTCTGGGGCTGATGATCAAAATCAAGCTCAGTGAGCTGGACATTGCCATTAATGCCTGCAGTACCATGCCCCGACCGTTTGGGCACCGAGCGAGACACTCATAACCAAATTGGCGCTTGAGTAGAAAGACCGCTACAAAGAAGTAGTCACCACCAACAGCGCCAGGCCTTTTGACTTATTGAAGGAATTATAAAGAATCGTAAATTACAGGCCTGACGCTGAATAGTATGCGCTTTTATCTAACGAGACATTGAAAGAAATGTACAAAGAAGACGTTTGTAATGTTATTGTTGATTTTTGTTCCCGCGTGTTCAGACGCTCCTTGGTAATGAGCGTGAATCGGCATCAGATGATAAATTCTGAGCATTTGTCAGAAAAGCGAGGGCCATAGACTTTCAGGCGCCTGAAGACTCTAGGCTTTAAAATCAAGCACATTACGTATACTTTATAATTCAGTAAATAGCTGAGTAACAATAAGGAAGGCTTAAAGATGAAACCCAGTCCAATCTTCCGCTTATTTTCGGCCACTCTATTTGCAGCCTGTCTGTGCTCCCTGGCATATGGCAAACAACCTCCGAATATTATTTATATTCTCACCGATGATCAGCGTTACGACGAGCTGGGGTTTATGAGTCCCGTTATCAAAACGCCGCATATGGATCGGCTGGCGCGAGAGGGCACCCACTTTCGTAATGCATTTGTCACTACTTCTCTATGTTCTCCCAGCCGGGCGTCTATTTTGACGGGCCTGTATATGCATAACCACGGTGTGGTAGATAACAACAAACCTCCACGGGAAGGTACACGCTATTTTCCTGAATATTTGCAAGAGGCGGGGTATACCACAGGGTTTTTCGGCAAGTGGCATATGGGGGAGCATCTTTCATCCAACCGCAAGCTTGATGATCCGCAGCCGGGTTTTGACCGCTGGGTCAGTTTCGCCGGCCAGGGGCATTATTATCCACAGGGTGAACAAGGCGAAATCCATACATTAAATGTTGATGGAAAAACCGTGCCGCAAACCGGGTATATTACTGATGAGCTTACCGACTATGCCGTTGACTGGCTGAACTCGCGCGAAAAAGATAAGCCATTTTTTATGTATCTTTCGCACAAAGCCGTACATGCGGATTTTCTGCCGGCCGAGCGCCATCGCGAGCAATATAAAGGCAAGAAAATTCCCGTTCCAGACAGTCAGGCCGATACTGAAGAAAATTATAAAGGCAAACCCATGTGGGTAAAAAACCAGCGCAACAGCTGGCACGGGGTCGATTTCCCCTATCACAGCTCGCTGGATGTGCAGAGTTATAAAATGGAATACCATCGCACGCTGTCGGCGGTGGATGAAAGCCTGGGCCGCTTGCTGCAGTGGCTGAAAGACAACGGGCATGACAAGAATACTATTGTGATGTTGATGGGCGACAACGGCTTTATGTTTGGCGAGCACGGCTTGATTGATAAGCGCAATGCTTACGAGGAGTCGATACGTGTGCCCTTGTTAGCCATGGGCGGCGATCTGAAAACCAACTATAAAGTCGACGAGATGACGGCCAATATTGATATTGCCGCCACTATTCTGGATATGGCGGGCGCCCCTATACCTGAGTATTTTGACGGTGAAAGCTTTTACCCCTTGGGGAAAGGGGAGCAGGTAAAAGGTTGGCGCTCTGACTTACTGTATGAATACTACTGGGAGTTTAACTTTCCCAGCACGCCCACCACTTTTGCCCTGCGCACCGATCAATACAAATTTATTATGTATCACGGCGTATGGGATACCGAAGAGCTTTATGACTTAAAAAATGACCCCGAGGAAATGCACAACCTCATCAATAAGCCGGGCTACCTCGGTATTGTTGCCGACTTGCGGGCGAAGCTATTCGCCAAATTGGCGGCATCGCCCCATGCCATGCAAGTGCCTTTCACAGAAAAGTTCAGCACCGGCGCGGTGCTGCGTCATGAAAATCGAGCCAAATCTGCTGAGTTTCCCAGCAAGTGGCTGCGCGATGGCACCGAAGATGATTTGACGGAATTCTTTACGCCAGATGCTGTACGCGCCAAAGCTGAAGCTGACGCGAAGTCAAAGGCTCAGCCGTAGACGGTAAACGAAAAAATAACAAAACAGCCGTTTGTACAACTTGGGCTGTTAACGGGTGAGGTACATGGAGGCGCCACGCATAAACCAGCGAATAATTATTAGAGGGCCGAATGTGAAAGTATGCTGTAAAGCACTGGCGGTATTGCTTATGCCTTTTGTTTTTACTCTGGCCGGGTGTGATACCAGCGGGCAGGGTAAAGGTGTGGTAGAGGCCAACACAGTACCCGGCATGGTTCTGGTTCCCGGCGGAACTTTCATGATGGGTTCCGAAGATTCACGGGCGCGGCCCGACGAATCACCGGTGCATAAAGTAATGGTGGACAGTTTTTGGATGGATGCCACCGAGGTGACCAATGCTCAGTTCCGAGAGTTTGTTGAGGCAACCGATTACGTTACAACGGCGGAGCGCCAACCGGATTGGGACGAGCTAAAAAAGCAACTGCCGCCCGGCACGCCGCAACCGCCGGAAGAACTATTGGTGGCAAGTTCTCTGGTATTTACCCCGCCCGATACAGCGGTGTCGCTAAATAATCACGGCCAGTGGTGGAGTTGGATAGAAGGCGCCAGTTGGCGTCACCCGCAAGGGCCAGATAGCACCATCGAGGGCATGGACGACCACCCGGTGGTCCATGTGTCCTGGGACGATGCCCAAGCCTATGCTCAGTGGAAGGGGCGACGTTTACCCACGGAGGCGGAATGGGAGTGGGCCGCGCGGGGCGGGTTGGAAAACCCGCGTTACCCCTGGGGCAATGGCAATGTGTCTGACGGCGACCCCAAAGCCAATATTTGGCAGGGTGAGTTTCCACACCAAAACACACTCGGCGACTCTT
>DATBNH010000586.1:0-2020 GCA_036554405.1 Cellvibrionaceae bacterium
CCGTGGCCGGCCTTGCGGGCAATCGCGGCCAGGTAAATTACAGCGCCACCAAGGCGGGGCTGATGGGCGCCACTAAATCTCTGGCGCTGGAGCTGGGCAAGCGCAAGATTACCGTCAACTGCGTGGCCCCCGGTATTATCGAAACCGATATGATCGACGAAGTCTTCGCCGACGAGGCCAAAAAAATGATTCCCCTGCGCCGCTTTGGCCAAGTCGAAGAAGTGGCCTCGCTGGTAGCTTATTTAATGAGCGATCAGGCCGGTTACATTACCCGGCAGGTGATCTCGGTTAACGGTGGTATGTTGTGATGCGCAGAGTGGTAATTACCGGTGTTGGCGCCGTCAGTGCACTGGGTAACGATTGGGCCAGTGTTGAACAGTCTCTCCGCGCTGGACAAAATAAAGTGCGCCAGATTGACGATCTCTACCAGATCGAGGGCATGAACACGCGCCTGGGTGCCCCTATTGATGACTTTGTCACCCCCGCGCACTACCCGCGCAAAAAAATGCGCAGCATGGGCCGGGTGTCGATTATGGCGGTGAAGGCCACCGAAGATGCTCTTGCTCAGGCGGGGTTAATAGACTCCGCCGTGCTTACCGGCGGCCGCGCCGGGGTTTCCTATGGCTCCTGTATTGGTACCCCGGGCGATGTGCCGGCGCTGACCCGTGTGGTGACCGACAAAACGACGGTGGATATCACCGCCTCCACCTATCTGCGCACCATGACCCACACCGCCACGGTCAATATCGGTCTGTTCTTCGGCATGACCGGGCGTATTATCCCCACGGCTTCTGCCTGCACCTCCGGCAGCCAGGGTATTGGCTACGCCTACGAGGCCATTAAATACGGCATGCAAGAGGTAATGGTCGCCGGTGGCGCCGAGGAATTTCATGTCACCCCGGTGGCGGTGTTCGACACCCTGTTTGCCACCAGCACCCGTAATGATGATCCGGCCCACACCCCGCGCCCCTTTGATAAAAATCGCGATGGTTTGGTCATCGGCGAGGGCGCCTGTTCGCTGATACTCGAAGAATACGAACACGCGCTCGCTCGCGGCGCGACCATTCTCGGCGAGATCGTCGGCTATGGCACCAACTCCGATGGCGCCCATGTGACCGAACCCAACGCCCGCACTATGGCCGAGGCCATGCGATTGGCGCTCGCTGATGCCGGCCTTGACGCCTCGGCCATCGGCTATGTCAATGCTCATGGCACTGCCACCGACAAGGGTGATATTGCCGAAACCACCGCCACCTGCGAGGTGCTGGGGGAGGGTGTGCCGATCAGCTCACTGAAAAGTTATATTGGTCACACCTTGGGTGCCTGCGGCGCGCTGGAGGCGTGGATGACTCTGGAAATGATGCGATGCGGCTGGTTTGCCCCCACCATCAACCTCGGTGAGGTAGACCCTGCCTGCGGTGCTCTCGATTACATTAAAGGCAGCGGTCGCGAGATCACCTGCGACTACGCCATGACCAATAATTTCGCCTTTGGCGGGGTGAATACCTCACTGATTATTAAGCTGCATAAACCATGAAACGTGTTGTAGTCACCGGCATGGGCGCACTTACTCCGGTGGGTGACGACTGGGCCACTATTGCCTCGGCCCTTAAGCAGGGCAAAAGCGGTATTCGCGCCATGCCCGACTGGGCCGAGTACAAGAATCTCGAGTGCCGGGTGGCCGGCGCGGTGGACTTTACTGTGCCGGCCCACTACCCGCGAAAAAAGCTGCGCACCATGGGCCGGGTATCGCAACTGGCGGTGCGCGCCACCGAGCTGGCGCTGATAGACGCGGGCCTTTTGGACGATCCGATTATCTCCAGTGGCCAGTGTGGCCTTGCCTACGGCAGCACCACCGGCAGTACCGATGCCGCTCGGGAATACGCGCAAATGCTGACCGATCGCGATCTGACCCGGGTTAGCGTCAGCAACTATATCCGCATGATGAGCCATACCGCGGCGGTCAATGTGGGGATTTTCTTTGCCATTCGCGGCCGTGTTTATCCCACCAGCTCCGCCT
>DATBNH010000597.1:0-3651 GCA_036554405.1 Cellvibrionaceae bacterium
GGGTGACGGGTGACGGGTGACGGGTGACGGGTGACGGGTGACGGGTGACGGGGATTGTGGCTTTGACTCTAGGCAAAGCCAAACCGGTTACAGCCCGAAGTGATTGGTGCCGTCGGGTGTATCGCTTTCTACGCCGTCACCTGCCAGCTCAAAGGTGGTAACAGCAGCGCGGTCGGTGCTGGTAAAACAGTTAATAAACATAGGCCGTGCCACGCCCTCGCGGTCGCTATCGGCGTACACATCGGCCTGCATAAAAACCTTGTACAGGTTTTCCGCATCATCCCGACGGCTGGAGCGAGTATCTACCTGCAACCTGCTGATACGCCCCGGTAGCCGTTTGTGGGCTTCTTGTTCACACACCAAGCGGGCATCGGTCAGGGTGGCGTGGGCGTAATCCATGCCCAGCGCCTCGCCCACTTTTTCGCCAAAATCAGTAAAGTTCACGCCTTTCAAGTGCAAGGTGGTGCCCACCGAACCCAGAATAATAAGCAGGGCGACAATGGCCAAAAAAACAATATGGGACAAGGGAGTCTTATGCGACATGAGAAGGCGAAAATCCCGTTTTAGTGAGGGCGGTATACGCCAATGTTACCACGGCCGTCGTCATTCAAGTGCGATGCATGTAGCTGGCTCATTACGCCTTTTTCACAATACAGGTAATAACGGGTGTTTGCATCCAGGCTCTGAGCCTGAGTATTGAGGCTGTAAAAGGGGATGGACTGCACCTTATGGTCCGCCACCCGCAGCGGCCTGAGCGCGATTTCGTCGGGGTGGCGAATATCGATAATCACCGCATCTGCAGGCGGCTGGCTCACCACCTCAACCGGGCAATCCGACACCACAGACTCGGCCAGCTCGCGCACATCCACTATTTGGCGTGCAGCTATGGCGGCATCGAGCACCGCAAAGTCAAACTGCTGCTCGGTCCACTGCACTTTATCCATGCGCGCACGGGTGGTGGGTTTAACCGAAATCACCCCACAGTATTCAGGCATGCTGGCGGCAAAGGTCTCGGTGCCAATGCGCCGCGATAAGTCGATAATCTCGCCTTTATCCATCACAATCAGCGGTCGCAGCACCAGCATATCGGTTACTGCATCTATGGCGTTGAGGTTGGGCAAGGTCTGGCTGGATACCTGGGCGATACTTTCGCCGGTCACCAGTGCGGGCAGTTTAAGCTCGCGGGCCACTTGCGAAGCGGCGCGCAGCATCATGCGCTTGAGTACTACTCCCATATAGGCGTTGCTCACGTGCTTTATCAGCTCTTTCACAACCCCCTCAAAGGGCACGGTAACGAACTTGACCGGGTGCGAGGCGCCGTATTTTTGCCATAAGTAGTAAGCCACTTCTTTTACACCGGCCTCATGGGCGCGGCCACCCAGGTTAAAAAAGCAATAATGATTGCGGATGCCGCGCTTCATAGTGAGGTAGGTGGACACGGTGGAATCGAACCCGCCGGAGATTAGCGATAGCACCGCCTCTTGCGAGCCCAGCGGGTAACCCCCCAAGCCCGCTGACTGCGATGAAAGCACAAACAGGCGATCGCGTTTTATTTCCAGGCGCACGGTGACATCGGGGCTTTTCAGCGACACGCCACCATTAACCGTGTGCTGCACCAAACCACCACCCACATAACGCTCTACCTCGCCACTGCTAAAGTCATGGTCGCCGTTGCGCTTAACGCGCACACAAAAGGTGCGACCGGCCAGTTTATCTCGCCACATATCCAGTGTATGTTCAAAAATTTGCTGCAAATCGCCCAGTGGATACTCTTTTACAGCCGCAAACAAGGCAATCCCCGGCGTGTGCGATAGCACCTCGGCCACCTGGGCATCGCGCCGGGCCAGGGACTCAGCATCCAACCCTGCATCGCTGGCGGTAATTTCAATTTTTTCCCAATCGCGCTGCACATCAAAACGGCCCTCGACCTCGGCCAGCAGGCTGCGCAGGTTATCGCGCAAGTATTTGATAAAGCGCCGGCGCACCGGTGGACTTTTGATAATTATTTCAGGGAAAACCTTGACGATGAAATGCATGAAAGCCTACTGTATGCGCGCGGTAAAGCGCGTCATTATAATGCAAGGCGACTGGCTAAACAAAAGGCGATAAATACACGAAAACACCAATTTGGTGCATTTCTGTGTGCGCACGCACCATAATAATGCATTATGCAGGTGTGCGCTCTCACCCGAACCCACGCCCCTCCTTGTTTTATTGTGCCAAAGCACAGGGTGACGATATGGCATACATCTTGCCCTCTGACGGGGACAGGTTGCACAGCCTCGCCCACGCGGCTAGCAGAGCAGGTACAATGCAGCCATTGCTGCCCCGGCAGTAACCACTGATTTCTAAATGACCGTAGCCACAGTGGCTATAACAACTTGGAGGCACTCGATGTCTAAAACACTGGAACTGATCAAAGAACAAGAAGCCCGCTGGGTTGATATGCGTTTTACCGATACCCGTGGTAAAGAGCAACACGTGACCATTCCGGCCTCATCTTTGGATGAAAGCTTTTTTGAAGAAGGCAAGATGTTTGATGGTTCGTCTATCAATGGCTGGAAAGGCATTAACGATTCCGACATGATTTTGATGCCAGATGACGAGACTGCCATTCTGGACCCTTTCTCTGAAAGCACCACAGTTATTATCCGCTGTAATATTGTTGAGCCTTCTACCATGCAAGGCTACGACCGCGACCCACGCTCTATCGGCAAACGCGCTGAAGAATACCTGGCCTCTACCGGCCTGGGCGATACCGCGCTGTTTGGCCCTGAGCCAGAATTCTTTATTTTTGACAGTGTCCACTGGAACAGCACCATGGGTGGCGCGTTCTACAAAATCAAATCTGAAGAAGGCGCCTGGTCTTCTGGTGACGATTTCGAAGACGGCAACTCTGGTCACCGTCCACGCGTTAAAGGCGGTTACTTTCCTGTGCCTCCTGTTGACTCACTGCACGACATTCGTGGCGCTATGTGTGACGCGATGCAAGCTATGGGCCTGGAAATTGAAGTTCACCACCACGAAGTGGCCACCGCTGGTCAGTGTGAAATTGGTGTTGGCGCCAACACCCTGGTGAAAAAAGCCGACGAAGTGCAGATTCTCAAGTACTGTATTCATAACGTAGCTCACGCCTACGGCAAAACCGCTACCTTTATGCCCAAGCCACTGATTGGCGATAACGGCTCTGGTATGCACGTGCACCAGTCTTTCTCTAAAAACGGTGTTAACCAGTTTGCCGGTGATGACTACGCAGGCCTGTCTGAAACTGCTCTGTTCTACGTTGGCGGTATCATCAAGCACGCTCGCGCCCTGAATGCTTTCTGTAACGCTTCTACCAACTCGTACAAGCGTCTGGTTCCTGGATTTGAAGCACCGGTTATGCTGGCTTACTCTGCACGCAACCGCTCTGCATCTATCCGCATTCCGTTTGTAACCAGCCCTAAAGCCAAGCGTATTGAAACCCGCTTCCCTGACCCCACTGCCAACCCTTACCTGTGCTTCGCAGCACTGCTGATGGCCGGTATTGATGGCGTACAAAACAAGATCCACCCGGGTGAAGCTGCTTCTAAAGACCTGTATGACTTGCCGCCAGAAGAAGAAGCGATGATCCCGACTGTATGTTCAAGCCTGGAGCAAGCACTGGACTCA
>DATBNH010000599.1:0-8255 GCA_036554405.1 Cellvibrionaceae bacterium
TGTGAGGCTGTAGCCGAGCAGGCACTTGCCTATCAGTCTCGCCCCTACCATTCCCGGGCCGAGGGCAGCGTCGCAGGTATGCCACTGGAAACACTGGGTGATGAGACTGCAGATATACCGCCATTGGGGTTTGCCATCGCCCAGCTTAAAGGCATTTATATTCTGGCGGAAAACGCCCAGGGGCTGATTATTGTGGATATGCACGCAGCCCACGAACGCATTACCTACGAGCGCATGAAAACCGCTTTTAGCGAGGGCCGCATTCAGGCGCAGCCGCTGTTAGTACCGGTGACCTTAGCGGTCAGCCAAAAGGAGGCCGATTGCGCCGAGGAGCACCCGGAAACCTTTGCCAATTTGGGCTTTGAGTTACAACGCGCCGGGCCCGAGTCGTTGCTGGTGCGGCAAATTCCCTCAATTTTGCACGGCGCCAAGGTGGAGCAATTGGTGCGTGATGTCTTGTCGGACCTGATTGAACACGGGGCCAGTGAACGCCTTGGTCAGCGCATTAACGAAACTCTATCTACCATGGCCTGTCACGGCTCGGTGCGTGCTAATCGTCGCCTCACCATTCCCGAGATGAATGCTCTATTAAGAGATATGGAGGCCACCGAACGCAGCGGACAATGCAACCACGGCCGCCCCACCTGGACCCTGCAATCGCTGGATGAGCTGGATAAACTGTTTATGCGCGGGCAATAGTGGTGAGCCCGAAGCTGCCGGTTATTTTCTTGATGGGCCCCACCGCCTCGGGGAAGACGGATTTGGCTATAGCGCTGCGCCAGCACCTGCCGGTGGAGTTAGTGAGTGTTGACTCCACTTTGGTCTATCGGGGGCTGGATATCGGCTCGGCCAAGCCCAGCGCGGCAGAGCTGGCGGCGGCGCCCCACCGATTGATTGATATTCGCGACCCGGCTGATCCTTATTCGGCAGCGGATTTTGTCGCCGACGCCGAGCGCGAAATTGCCGCTATTCACTCCACTGGGCGTATCCCCTTGCTGGTAGGCGGCACCATGCTCTACTTCAAGGCGCTATTGGACGGTTTGGCGCCTATGCCAGCGGCTAACCCGGCGATTCGCGCCGCCATCGAGGCCGAGGCCGCCGAACACGGCTGGCCGTATATTCACGCACAACTGACGGCGGTAGATCCGGATCTCGCTCGCGAGATTCACCCCAACCACTCTCAGCGACTGTGCCGCGCGCTCGAGGTGTACCGCGCCTCGGGCACCACCATGAGCGAGCTACGTGCCCGGCAGGCCGCCGCCGGTGGTGGCGATTTTGCCCAGCGATTTGATCTGGTGCAATTTGCTATCGCCCCGCGTGATCGCGCCATCTTGCATCAGCGTATAGAAAAAAGGTTCCGGCAGATGGTGCTGGCAGGGTTAATCGAGGAAGTAGAGGCGTTATACCAACGCGGCGACCTGACGGCGGATCTTCCAGCCATTCGCGCGGTCGGATATCGGCAGGTGTGGCAGTACCTGCAAGGCGAGCTGGAGTACGATGAGATGATCGAGCGCGGCATCATTGCCACTCGCCAGTTGGCCAAGCGCCAATTTACCTGGCTTAACAATTGGCCGCACATAAAGTGGGCATTTAGTCAGGATAATGCAGGAAATTCACGATCTCGCGAAGAAATTGTACAGTTTTGCTTGAATTATGTACCTGCGGGGGCCATATAATAGACAGGTGGAAATCCTAGTCAGTTTTCATACTTGTCGTCGCCCCCTTTTACCCCGTTGTGAAAGACTTAAGGCGTATTCTTATTACCATAAAGGAGAAATAACATGTCAAAAGGGCATAGCTTACAAGACCCTTACTTGAACGTACTTCGTAAAGAGCGCGTTCCTGTATCTATCTATCTGGTGAACGGTATTAAATTGCAAGGCCAGGTTGAGTCTTTTGACCAATTTGTTGTTTTGTTGAAAAACACAGTGAGTCAAATGGTGTATAAGCACGCCATCTCGACTGTAGTGCCCTCCAGGGCTGTTCGTGTGCCACTGCTCAATCCCGCCGATGGCGAGAATGACGGCGACGAAGAACAGGCTGATTAATTATTTGTTGAGGTACTTCATTGTTTTTTGATCGTCCCGATTCAGGTGAACTGGCTGTGCTGGTTCACCTGGATATCTCTAATGGGCAAGAGCCCGAAGATCCCCGCGAATTTGAAGAGCTGGTGCTATCGGCTGGCGGTGACCCGGTGACCATGGTTTCAGGTCATCGCGATCGTCCACACGCCAAGTATTTTGTCGGCACCGGTAAATTACAAGAGCTACAGGCCTTGGTAGAAGAGCACGAGGCACAGCTGGTAATTTTTAACCACACCCTGAGCCCCTCCCAGGAACGCAACCTGGAAAAAGCGCTGGAGTGCCGGGTACTGGACCGCACCGGCCTGATTCTGGATATTTTTGCCCAGCGCGCCCGCACCTTTGAAGGTAAATTGCAGGTAGAACTGGCGCAGTTGCGGCATATGTCTACCCGGCTGGTACGCGGCTGGACGCATTTGGAACGCCAAAAAGGTGGCATTGGCTTGCGTGGGCCGGGTGAAACCCAGCTCGAAACTGATCGCCGTCTGTTGCGTGTGCGTCTTAGCAGTATTGAGCGGCGCCTTAGCAAGGTGCGTACCCAGCGCGAGCAGGGCCGGCGTTCTCGTCTGCGCGCCTCTATTCCTACCGTCTCACTGGTGGGATACACCAACGCCGGAAAGTCCACCTTGTTCAATCGCGTCACCGGCGCCGATGTCTACGCCGAAGATCAACTGTTTGCGACGCTTGACCCCACTATGCGACGCCTGGAAATGGATGATATTGGTGCGGTGATTATGGCCGACACCGTGGGTTTTATCAGCCATTTACCCCATAAACTGGTGGAGGCGTTTCGGGCTACGCTCGAAGAGGCCACCAATTCCAGCTTGCTGCTGCATGTAATTGATGCTGCCGCTGATGAGCGCCTGCATAATATCGAACAGGTCGAAGAAGTGCTCGACAGCATCGGTGCTGCCGATCTGCCTGAGCTTAAGGTGTATAACAAGATCGACTTGATCGGCGTGGAAGCACGCATCGACCGCAATGATGAGGGCACCCCGGTAGCAGTGTGGCTGTCGGCGGCTACTGGCGAAGGCTGTGAGTTGTTGCCGCAGGCCATTATTGAGCTTTTGGGCGAAGAAATGGTGGAGGGACAGTTATTGCTAGGCCCCGAGCAAGGCCGTCTGCGCGCGCGTTTGTTCGAACAGCATGCGGTGAGCGAGGAACACTATCAAGAAGATGGCTCGGTAGCCCTGTCGGTACGCATCCCCCAGAGCGATTTGCGACGTATAACCAGTAGTCTGGATATCAGCTTTGAGCAACTGGTCTGGGCTGATTTGCCCCCTCTGGCATCAGCGACAGCACATAACCCATAGTTTGGGTGCTCTTTGTCGCCAGCTTTGCTAGAATCCGTATCCTTGATTTTTACAGCGGGGGCACAGCCTTCGTATTTTCATGTTCGATAACTGGAGTAATTTATGGCCTGGAATGAACCGGGAGGCAACGATAAAGACCCCTGGGGCAATCGCGGTAATAAAAACGATGGTCCGCCCGATCTGGATGAGGCCCTGAAGAAATTTCAGGAAAAGCTCGGCGGCCTGTTCGGCGGTGGCTCGGGTAAAGGCGGTGGTAAAAAAAGCGCTAATATGGGGCCGTTGTTTATCGGTGGCGCCATTATTATCGGCTTGCTGTACCTGTTTTCAGGTACCTATATGGTCGATGAGACCGAGCGTGCAGTTGTGCTGCAATTCGGCGCCTTTAAAGAGATCAAACAACCGGGCCTGCGCTGGAATGCACCGCTGGTAACCAAGGTGTTTGTGGAAAACGTTACTGAGGAGCGCCAGTACCGTACGCAGGGTTTGATGCTGACGGTCGATGAAAGCATCGTTGAGCTGCCGATTTCTGTGCAGTACAACGTCGCCGATGTGCGTGACTTTGTGCTCAATGTTCGCGATCCCGATGGCAGCTTGAGCCAGGCAACCGAGAGTGCCCTGCGTCATGTGGTGGGCTCCACTGAACTCAATCAGGTGCTCTCTAGCGGTCGTCAGATTATTGCCGATGCCATTCAGGAGCGTATTCAGCAATACCTCGATACTTACGGTGCTGGCATCTACGTGCGCGCTGTAAATATTCAGGAAGGCCGCCCGCCCGAGCAGGTGCGCTCTGCTTTTGATGATGTGATACGCGCTCGCGAAGACGAGGAGCGGTTCCAGAATGAGGCCCAGGCCTATTCCAACAGTGTTATTCCCGAAGCGCGTGGTCGTGTTCAGCGTATGCTGGAAGAAGCCGAAGCCTATCGCGCCGAAGTGGTCGCCCGCGCCCAGGGTGAGTCTCAACGCTTTGAGCAACTGTTGACCGAGTATCAACTCGCACCGGCAGTTACCCGTGAGCGTCTCTATATTGATGCCATGCAAGAAGTCATGGGTAATGCCAGCAAGGTATTGGTGGATGTCGAAGGTGGCAACAACATGCTCTACTTACCATTGGATCGTATGACTTCTCAGTCAGGAAGCTCTTCCAACGCCTCGCGTGGAGGAAGCCAGACACTGACGATTACGCCTGATGTGATGCGACAAATTACCGATAACGTGGCGCGGGAATTAAACCGCACGAACACTACACCCACACTACGTCGGGAGCTGCGCTAATGTCTATGAAAGGTTTAATAGGTCTGATTGTTCTGGTGGTGATCCTTTTCACGGGTGCCAGCAGTGTCTACATCGTTAATGAATTTGAGCGCGCCGTGGTGTTGCGTTTTGGTAGTTTGATTGAGGTGGATGTTGAGCCTGGCATTCATGTGAAGCTGCCTTTTGCCGATGTGGTGCGCAAATTCGATGGCCGAGTACTCACCGCCGATGCGCGTCCGGAGAGTTTCTTTACCATTGAAAACAAGCGTTTGACGGTGGATTCTTTTGCCAAGTGGCGCATTCGCGATGTCGATGTCTATTACCGGGCGACCGGTGGAGATGAAGCCCTGGCGGCGGATCGGCTGGGACAGCGGATTAACGATGGTCTGCGCAGTCAATTTGGTAGCCGCACTCTGCACGAGGTGGTTTCCGGTGAGCGCGATGCGCTGATGACAAATTTAACTGAAAGTCTCAACACCACTGCCCTCGATCAACTGGGCGTGGAGGTGATCGATATCCGCGTTAAGCGAATTGATCTGCCTGCAGATGTGAGCCAGTCTGTGTATGACCGTATGGCGGCAGACAGGCAAAAAGAAGCCAGTGAGCACCGCGCCAAAGGTCGGGAGCAAGCCGAAGTTATTCGCGCCGATGCCGATCGGCAGGTCGCGGTATTGGAAGCCAATGCCTATCGTGATGCTGAGCTGGTGCGCGGTGATGGCGATGCTCAGGCGGCGTCTATCTATGCGGGCGCCTACAATAAAGATCCTGAGTTCTACGCCTTTGTACGCAGTTTGACGGCATACAGAACGACCTTTGCCAACAAGGATGACTTGATGGTGGTAGATCCCTCCAGTGAATTCTTTCGCTACCTGGGTCAACCTTCGGGCAAAAAATAGACGTTTTAACACTCAGTATTTTGCCGGAAAAAGTGGTAGAATCGCCAAGCCGGGCCCGATGGGCCCGGTTTTTTTGTGTAGAGCGCTAACGCGTAGAGCCTGTTTGTCTGTACCTGATTTAACCGGCCGACCACTGACACAGTTGTAAACCTGACACCGAACCGACAGAGTCACCTATGACTTACGCCGATCGCTGGCTGCTGCCCGATGGGATTGAAGAAATTCTTCCCGATGAGGCTCGGCCCATAGAACGCTTGCGCCAGAGATTGCTGGAGCTATACCGCACCTGGGGGTATGACATGGTCATTCCGCCACTGGTGGAATATACCGATTCCCTGTTGATTGGTCTCGGCCGCGATGTGGATCTGCTCACCTTTAAAATGACCGATCAGCTCAGTGGCCGCACCCTCGGCATTCGCGCCGACATCACTCCGCAAACTGCCCGGATGGACGCCCACAGTTTAAAGCGCGAAGGCGCCAATCGCCTGTGCTATGCCGGTCATGTTGTACACACTCGCCCTAAAAATCCGCTGGCCACCCGCACGCCGATTCAGGCCGGTGTGGAGTTTTACGGCGAGCCGGGTTTGGCCGCCGATACCGAGGTGGTATCACTGCTGCTGGAATCGCTACGCAGCGCCGGCTTGCCGCGCCTGCATATGGATCTCGGTCATGTGGGTATCTACCGCGCCTTAATGGCCGAAATTGACCTGCCTGACGACGATAAACAGCTGTTTTTTGATATGTTGCAGCGCAAAGCCATGGCCGAAATCGATGTCTGGGTCAGTGCCAACATCAGTGACACCACTGTGGCTGATATTTTACGTGCATTACCTAATCTGGCTGGCAACCGGGATGTTCTCGGCCGTGCCCGCAAATTGTTTGCCACACTGGCGCCAGATGCTATCAGCGCCGTGAACGAGCTCGATGCGGTGGCCGATGTTATTGAAAAGCGCTACCCTGAGGCCGAGCTGTATTTCGATCTGGGTGAGCTGCGCGGTTATCACTATCTGACCGGGTTGGTGTTTGCCGCCTTCGCCCCGGGTTATGGTAATCCCATCGCCAGCGGTGGTCGTTACGATCACATCGGCGAGGTTTTCGGTCGCTCTCGCCCCGCCACCGGTTTTGCCGTGGATATTACTGCACTTTCCAAGCTTGGCTTTTTGGATGAAATGCCGGCGAGTTTGATCGGTGTGGTGATAGATAACAGCGATACTCAATGGCAGGCTATAGGCCAACTGCGGGCACGCGGCGAGCGTGTAGTCTGCGTCAGTAAGGACAGCGAATTAGCCGTGCTCGGATGCGATAAAGTGCTGGTGCAAGCCGGTACAGAATATTCAGTAGTGGCCCTGTAGCCGCTGACAATTTAGCGACCAAGAGAGAACAACCAAGTCATGGGCAAAAACGTCGTGGTATTGGGCACCCAGTGGGGTGACGAAGGTAAAGGTAAAATCGTTGACTTGCTGACCGATCAAGTGTCACTGGTTACTCGCTTTCAAGGCGGACATAACGCCGGTCATACGCTGGTGATTGACGGCAAAAAAACCGTTCTGCATTTGATTCCTTCAGGTGTTTTACGTGAAGGCGTTACCTGCCTGATTGGCAATGGTGTGGTGCTCTCTCCCGAGGCGCTGTTTACTGAAATTGCCGAGCTGGAAGCGACCGGCGTACCGGTGCGCGAGCGCCTGCGTTTATCGCCCGCCTGCCCGCTGATTTTGCCCTACCACGTGGCCCTAGATCAGGCCCGCGAAATTCGCCGGGGCAACGCCAAAATCGGCACCACCGGCCGCGGTATTGGCCCCGCTTACGAAGATAAAGTCGCTCGCCGCGGTTTGCGCCTGGGCGATATTCTGGATATGGAAAGTTTTGCGGTTAAGCTGCGTGAAGTGATGGATTATCACAACTTTGCCCTGACCGAATACTACAAGGTTGATGCGGTTGATTACGATGAAACCCTGGCCAAGGTCCACGCTTGGTCCAAGCAGTTAATCCCTATGATTGCCGATGTAACCAATATTTTGCACACCGCCCGTGAAAGTGGCGAGAGCATTTTATTTGAAGGCGCTCAGGGTTCGCTGTTGGATATCGACCACGGTACCTATCCGTTTGTAACCAGCTCCAACACCACCGCTGGCGGCACCGCTACCGGTTCCGGTTTTGGCCCGTTGTATCTCGATTATGTGTTGGGTATTACCAAAGCCTATACCACGCGTGTTGGTTCCGGTCCTTTTCCTACCGAGTTGGGTTGTGATGTGGGCAAGCACTTGGGCGAAAAAGGCCACGAGTTTGGTGCGACCACCGGCCGTCAGCGTCGCTGTGGTTGGTTTGATGCGGTGGCGGTACATCATGCCAATCGTATTAACAGCGTGACCGGCATGTGCCTGACCAAGCTCGATGTACTCGACGGTCTCGACTGCGTGAAAATCTGCATCGGCTATCACGATAAAAACGGCAATACCGTATCGGTTCCCTTTGATGCCGACGGTTGGGAGCGAGTCGAGCCTGTTTACGAAGAAATGCCGGGTTGGCAAGAATCCACCATCGGTGCAAGCACCCTTGAAGAGTTGCCGCAAAATGCGCGCAATTATATCAAGCGGCTGGAAGAAATTCTGAAAACACCGGTGGATATTATCTCCACAGGCCCGGATCGGGTAGAGACTATCGTACTGCGCCATCCGTTTGCGGAGTGAGGCAAAAAGTCGGAGGACTGACGTCGG
>DATBNH010000604.1:0-5672 GCA_036554405.1 Cellvibrionaceae bacterium
AGGTGTTCGTGGGTGTGATCGATGCCTGTACCTATTAACCTCTCCCATTATGGGGGAGGTTAATAGGGAAAGGGCGATATTCAAAAATCACTCAGCTTTTTGATCCAATTCCTCACGCAACTTTTCACGTACATTCATCAGTACTTTGCCGTATAAATTCCCGCCACGGCGATCGCGACCACACCCCCAATGGTAGTCGTATTGGCTGTTTTCTAACAGGGTTTTATCGCCTGTCGCCAACAGCCTTTCGGCTATTATCGGGTAAGTGCGACATTTTATATAAAGCGCTCGGGTCATCACTACTTTCTCGATGCTTTTCCAGTCACTGCGCTTTTTCTTAAACCAGCGATCACCCAATTTAATGGCCGCCCCCACATCTGACCCACGAATTTTTTCCCGGTAGTTGGCATCATCAAACTTCATCGCCTGATAATAGTGCTCCACCGTGGGCCACTCTACACCCTCAAGCTCAAACGGGTGCGCCGACAAGCGGCTCCAGTCATCGCTTGGGTCTTGCATGGAAAAGGCAATGTCGTCGTCTTTAATGGAAGGAAACAGCATCTTTGCAGGCTTCACTTTGAAATAGGTTAATAAAAAATTCGGTGACACCGACAATGCCACAGGCGCCAGCGCTTGTAAATCGCAGGCTTATGCGTTTTTAAGGTAAGATACCTCAAACCGTTTGCGAGGCATTTATGATTATCCAACAACACGCTGAAGATTTAACCACAGTCACCGGCACCATGCGCACTTATATTTACCGCCCGGTAGCCGAGGGTCGCTATCCGGCGATTATTTTTTACTCAGAAATCTTTCAGCAAACTGCACCCATAGCCCGCACGGCGGCCATTATGGCCGGCCACGGCTTTATAGTGCTGGTGCCAGAGGTCTTTCACGAGCTCAACCCCATAGGCACGGTGCTCGGTTACGATGATACCGGTAAAGATAAGGGCAACAGCGATAAATTTACCAAGCCGCTGGCAGACCATGACACCGACACCCAGGCCATGCTCAGCTTTTTACAACAGCAGGATAACTACAGCGGCCAGTGCGGCAGTATGGGCGTGTGTCTCGGCGGCCACCTGGCCTTCCGCGCCGCACTTAACACGGCTATTAGCAGCGCCTGCTGCCTTTACGCTACCGATTTACACTCCAACACCCTGCCCGCCCCCGACGCCGAGCAAACCCTGCCGCGGGCAAGCGAAATCAACGGCGAACTGATGATGATCTGGGGCCGGCAAGACCCTCATGTACCCGACGACAGTCGCGCCCGCATCAACCAAAGGCTTCGCGAGGCCAACTGCACCTTCACCTGGCACGAATTCAACGGTCAGCACGCCTTTATGCGCGATGAGGGCGAGCGCTATGACCCGGAGCTGGCGCTGACCTGTTACCGCCTGGCGGTGGATTTATTTCGCCGCACGTTAACAGGCTAGCTTGGGAAGACCCCAGCGGGCGCGGGAATCGAGCCCGCGCCCCGGTGCGCCTAAATGTCAATGCGACCAGAACCTTTCAAAAGAAAATAATCCCCTTATCAAACAAAGAGTTATAAAAAATCAATCTTTTAGAAAACTGACACAATTATCGGCGAATTTCGTCTATACTCAGGCCCATACCACCCGAGAGATGACCTGTGGATCAACACCTGCTACGCACATTGAGCGACAACACTCTGGATCTGATCTACGCCAAAGACAGAGAAGGTCGCTTTATTTTTGTCAATAAAACCCTGGTGAAGCTGTTGGGGCTCAATTCCGCTGAACAGGTGTTGGGCAAAACCGACTTTGATTTACACGAAAACGCCCTCGCCCAGGGCTATACCGATGACGACCAGCAGGTAATGAGAGAGGGCGTGCCCTTAGCTGACCGGGAAGAGCTGGTGGCCGATGCCCATACCGGGGAAAATCGCTGGCACTCCACCACCAAAGTCCCATTACTTGATGAAGCAGGCAGCATTATCGGTGTGATGGGCATTACCCGCGACATAACTCTGGCAAAACAGTCGGAGCTGAAAGCTCAAAACCTGAACCGCGAGCTGGAAACACGCGTTGCCGAACGCACCGAAGAGCTGCGCGCGCTGTCCGAGGCCTTGGCTACTGAACGCAATCTGATGCGCACCCTGGTGGACTCGGTACCCGATAATATTTTTGCCAAGGATATCAACAGTAAATTCTTGCTAGCCAACGATGCCGTGGCCCGGGGTATGGGCACCACCCGAGAGGATCTAATAGGCAAGGACGATTTTGATTTCTTTCCCCGCACCATGGCCCAGAGTTTTTTTGAAGACGAGCAGGCAATCCTTCGCACAGGCGAACCACTGGTTGACCGAGAAGAACCCGCTATCGATAAAGTTAGCGGTAATATTCGCTGGCTACTCACCAGCAAGGTGCCGGTGCGCGATGAGTCGGGACGCATTACCGGGCTGGTGGGCATTGGCCGCGATATCAGTGAACGCAAGATTACCGAAGAGCGCATACAGTATCTGGCCACCCATGACAGTTTAACCGACCTGCCCAACCGCACCATGTTCAGTGAAATCCTGAACCTGGCCATAGAATCCGCCAAACGCCATCAGCGCCAATTAGCCGTACTGTTTATTGACCTTGACCGGTTTAAAAATATTAACGACACCTTAGGCCATGAGTCCGGTGATTTGCTGCTGCGCGAAATGTCCAAACGCTTTAAAAAATGCCTGCGTGCCAGCGATGTTGTGGCCCGCCTTGGCGGTGATGAATTTGTGATTCTGGTACAGGAAGTCGACGAACCCAATCAGGTCAGCAAGGTTGCACAAAAAATACTTTCCGCCGCGATTAAACCTGTGGATGTCCTCGGCCAGGAAATTCGCGTGACCGCCAGCGTCGGCATATGCATGTATCCTAACGACGGCGATGATGAAAACAGCCTGATGAAAAATGCCGATATCGCCATGTACCGCGCCAAGGATGAAGGCAAAAACACCTACCAGTTTTATTCGCCCGATATTAAAGCCCGCTCGCTGGAGCGACTGATTCTGGAAAATAATTTGCGCATGGCACTGGAGCGCAACGAGTTCTTTTTACACTATCAGGCCAAGCGCGATTTAAAATCCGGTGCCATTGCCGGTGTTGAGGCGCTGGTGCGCTGGCAGCATCCAGCTCTGGGGGCGATTTCTCCGGCACAATTTATTCCCCTGGCCGAAGAAACCGGGCTGATCGTACTGATTGGCCGCTGGGTACTAAAAACCGCCTGTGCGCAAAACGTAGCTTGGCAAAAAGAAGGCTTGCCCCCACTGTGTATGGCAGTGAATTTATCGGCACGTCAGTTTTTTGATGAGCAGCTGGTAAGTGATGTAGCCGCAGCACTCAACGACTCGGGCATGCAGCCCGAACTACTGGAAATGGAAATTACCGAAGGCATGGTGATGCAAGACGCCGAGCGCGCCGTCAAAATTCTGACCGACATCAAAAAGCTGGGGGTGCGCCTGGCCATCGACGATTTTGGTGTGGGCTACTCGTCGCTGGCGCAAATTAAACGCTTCCCCATCGACACCCTTAAAGTAGACAGCTCATTTATTCGCGATATACCGCAAAATATTGAGGACCGCGCCATTACCGAGGCGATTATCGCCATGGGCCGCACCTTGAGTTTAACGGTAGTAGCAGAAGGGGTAGAAACCGAAGCGCAAGAAAGCTTTTTGCGCGATCACGCCTGCGATCAATCTCAGGGGTTTTATTTTAGCCGCCCTATCGCCCCGGATGATTTTTTAACGCTTATGAAAAAGCAAATCAGCCACGCAGCACCCTACCCGCCCGAATCCACAACCGATTAGTCAGTTTAATAATTTTTGGAACAAAAAAAATGCGCACCCTGAAAACAGAGTGCGCATAAATAGCAGGAGAGATTAAAAATCAGTGGTGCAGGGCTCACCAGCCAGGGCTTCAGCCACACCCAGCAAGGCTGGTTTTTCAGTTAAGTCGGCATTGAACAGCAGCGGCCAAACATCATCGTAGTCGGCGCCAGTGGCATTGCGGAACTGATTCATCAGCCAACTTTCGTTATCGGCCAAACCCCATACGGTAATACCACCGCGCTGAGCTTCAGGAACTGTGTCCAGATAGACTTCAGTCACCTGACAATAACGCAACTTTTGATTACCCATCAAGGTTTCGTTGTACTCGGGAAGCGCCGGGGGCGTAGCACTGCCATAAGGGTTAACCACGGCAATATCCAGCTCGGTAATTTTTACCTTTAAGCCTAAGTCCACCACTTGCTGAAAGGCATTTTCAAAATTACTGATACTCGGATACGTTTGATAGATGTGCATCTGGAAACCCACACCGTCAATAGTACCTTCAGCCTGCAAAGCCTCGGCAATTTCCAGGGTTTTATTCAAGCGCCCGGGGTTAGCGGTATTGTCGTAATCGTTGTAATAAAGGTCGATATCGGGATTAGCATCGCGCGCGGCCTGGAACGCCACCTTGATATACTCAGGAATATCACCTTCCACGGCGGGAGGCAATGCATTGTAGAATAAAGACTGACGCCAGCCATCTCCCTGGTTAGGGCTGTCTGAGATAGCCTCATTGACCACATCCCAACTGACCACGGTATCATCAAAGTGATTGACAATGGTTTGCACATGCTCAGTCAGCATGGCTACCCAGTCACCCTGATAATTATTCATAAATCCAGGCACTTGATAATTAGGGTGCCACACCAGCGCATGGCCGTGCACCTTCATGCCGTTGCTTTTGGCAAAGTTTACCAGCTCGTCGGCATCACCAAAGGTGTAAGTATCTTCTTGCGGGTGCAGGTAACTCATTTTCATAATATTGCCAGCAGTGAGCTCGCTAAAGTGACGAACGATCACATCCCGGCGGTCACTGCCATCGGTATTATTAAAAATACTGAAAGGCTCGTTCGCGGCAGACACGGCCACCCCAATGGGGAACTCCGCCTGCTCAAACAGCCGGATATCGGTCTCTACGGCTATAAACTCGGAGCTGCTGGAACTGCTGGAGCTGCTACTGGAAGCTTCGCTACTCACACTGCTGCTGGATGCGCTGGAACTGGATTTTGGCGGGATTGGTGGGGGGGAGGAAGAACTACCGCCACAGGCACTCAGAAGCGCCGCCACAGAAACCGCCGCCAGTATGGGGCGAAATGAAAAATCGGAACTATTAAACATAGACATCATAAATTCCTACGTGATTGTTATTAGACAGGATGTATAGTCGTCGGTCGATTATAGTCATTTTTACCACAAGATCAAAGTTTCCCCGCGCCCTTACCCGAGCAAAAGCCCCATTCACCATGCCTGAGGCTTAGTACGCCAGCCTGTTATCAGGTAGCGCAAACACCAGATAATAGTCGCCCGAAGGCTTTCCAGGCTTGCCACAACTGGCGGCAATAGCCACATATAGCTTGCCATTGATAGCGTAAACACAGGGTGTGGCGCAACCACCGGCAGGTAGAGAAACTTCCCATAATAAATGACCGCTTAGCCGGTCAAATGCCCGAAATTTCTCATCGCGAGTAGCCGCGATAAAAATCAGATCGCCGGCGGTCACCACCGGGCCACCGTAATTCTCGGCGCCGGTTGTGCCTCGCTGAGCCATAAGGGAGTCAGGCATATGGCCCAGTGGCACCTGTCTCAGGTGTTCAGGTTGATCGCGTACAATGCCCTCCAAGGC
>DATBNH010000642.1:0-2471 GCA_036554405.1 Cellvibrionaceae bacterium
ATGCGTGCACCACGAGCATGCACTACCCATAGGTTTGCGCACCATTTAAGGAAGTCTCGTCTCGATCGGCGCGCCCTATAAACGCACAAACCCCTTGTTTTGGTGTTTTTTTCACCTGTTTTTGCACCAAATCACAACGAAACCACTGGTTTTTGAGGAAATTCGCCATTGGCCTACACCTTGCTATACCCGAAGCAGTAGAGGTATTCGGGTGTACTCATGAATGTTGCAAGTTCCTGCCAGGTAAAAAGCGTCTGCCCTTACTGCGGTGTTGGCTGTGGTATTGTGATGGACGTGGCCGATGAGCAGATTATTAAAATCAGCGGCGACAAACAGCACCCCAGCAATAGCGGTCGGCTGTGCACTAAAGGCAGCACCTGCGATCAGGCCATTAGCGAGAGCGGAAGACTTGAGCACGCCTACCAGCGCGCCGAACGACAGTCTGATCCGGCACGCATGGCCATGGATCAGGCCATTGAAAACGCGGCTAAACGCCTGGCAAAACTGCGCGACGACTACGGACCTGATGCCATTGCCTTGTATGTATCCGGACAAATGTCACTAGAGGCGCAGTATCTGGCTAACAAACTCGCCAAGGGGTTTATCCGCACCCGGCATATAGAGTCAAACTCACGCCTGTGTATGGCCAGCGCCGGCAGCGGTTATAAATTGTCTCTGGGCTCGGATGCACCGCCGGGCTCCTATGAGGATTTCGACAAGGCCGATGTGTTCTTAGTCACTGGCGCCAATATGGCCGACTGCCATCCCATACTTTTTTTGCGCATGATGGACCGGGTAAAAACCGGTGCCAAGCTGATTGTGGTTGATCCACGTCGCACCGCCACCGCCGATAAGGCCGATTTATATTTACCTATCAAACCCGGTACTGACCTAGCCCTGCTAAATGGCCTGCTCTATTTATTGCACAAAAATGGCCATACCGACGAAAACTTTATTGCCCAATACACTGCGGGCTGGGAATCGGTGCCGAATTTTTTAGAAGATTACCGCCCCGATAAAGTCGCCGCCATTACCGGCCTTAAAACCGAGACTCTAGAACAAGCAGCCCAGTGGATTGGCGAGGCCGATAACTGGATGAGCTGCTGGACCATGGGGCTCAACCAGAGCACCCACGGCACCTGGAATACTAACGCCATTTGCAACCTGCACCTGGCCACCGGCGCCATTTGCAAACCCGGCAGCGGGCCGTTTTCACTCACCGGCCAGCCCAATGCCATGGGCGGGCGCGAAATGGGTTATATGGGCCCCGGGTTACCGGGGCAGCGTTCGCTGTTAAACGCCGAGGATCGCGCCTTTACCGAAGCGCGCTGGCAACTGCCGGAGGGCTCTTTAAACACCGATTGTGGCAGCGGCACCGTGGACATGTTCAAGGCCATGAAAGCAGGCGACATTAAAGCCTGCTGGATTATCTGCACCAACCCGATAGCATCGGCAGCCAACCGACAAACCGTTATTGACGCACTGCAAGAGGCCGAGTTGGTTATCACTCAAGATGCCTACCTTGACACCGAAACCAATCGCTACGCCGATATACTTTTGCCCGGCGCGCTCTGGGCCGAAGCCGAAGGGGTAATGATTAACTCCGAGCGCAATCTCACCTTGATGCAGCAGGCCGTAAAACCACCGGCCGATGCCCTGCCCGACTGGCAAATCATCGCTCGCATTGCTACGGCCATGGGCTATGGCCAGGCGTTTGATTACCAAAATGCCGAAGAAGTTTTTGAAGAGATCAAACAATTCTGGAACCCGGCCACTGGTTACGATATTCGCGGCGCCAGTTACGTGCGGCTTAAACAATCATCACTGCAATGGCCCTGCCCGCCGGATGACAATGCAAACCGTCACCCTATTCGCTACATTAATGACGGTATTAGCCAGCAGCTGCGCATCGAGGCAGACGGGCATCGACCACAGCTTAATTTTGCCACCCCCTCTGGCAAGGCGCAGTTTTTTGCGCGCCCGCATATGAACCCGGCTGAAATGCCCGACGAGGAATATCCGCTGATACTCAACACCGGTCGTCTACAACACCAGTGGCACACGCTGACTAAAACCGGAAAAATCAGCACCCTGAACAAACTCAACCCCGGCCCCTTTATCGAAATTCACCCCATCGATGCAGAGCGTCTGGGTATTCAACACAAAGGCAAGGCCGAGCTGCGCTCGCGACGGGGCAGTGCTATTTTGCCGGTAACTGTTAGCGACCGGGTACAACCGGGCAACTGCTTTGCGCCCTTTCACTGGAATGATGTGTTCGGTGAGAATCTGGCTATTAACGCACTCACCTCCGATGCTACCGACCCTGTTTCTGCGCAGCCCGAATTTAAATACTGCGCCGTTGCAATAGCAGCAGTCTCGGGCCCTGTTGCAGAAAAATCGGCACCACCAACCAAGCGGCAGAATTCTCGCCGACAACTGCAAACTGCCCCGCTTGATGAGGCAAGCTGTAT
>DATBNH010000671.1:0-1785 GCA_036554405.1 Cellvibrionaceae bacterium
ACATGACAGACAGCTCAGTAATCTACAGTGATCAACAGATCCCTCTTACCGAAAAGGTTAACCTTCTGGGGTTGTCCGAGGCCAAGTTGATCGCGTTTTTTGAATCCATGGGGGAAAAGCGCTTTCGTGCCGCTCAGGTATTAAAGTGGATTCATCAGCTGGGCGTCGATAATTTTGATGAAATGACCAATATCAGCAAAGGTCTGCGTGAACAACTGAAGGCCCGGGCCGAAATTACCGCACCCGAGGTGTTAAAACAGCTGGATTCTACGGATGGCACCCGTAAATTTCTGATTCGTGTGGCCGGTGGTAGTGTGGTAGAAACCGTGTTTATTCCCGAGGGTGAACGCGGGACCTTGTGTGTGTCTTCGCAAATTGGCTGCTCGCTGGATTGCAGCTTCTGCGCCACCGGCAAACAGGGTTTTAATCGGGATCTGACCGCCGCCGAAATTATTGGTCAGGTGTGGATTGCCGCCAAATCTTTTGGACAAATGCAATCTGCCGCTACGCGCAAGGTCACTAACGTGGTGTTAATGGGCATGGGCGAGCCCTTGATGAACTTTGATAATGTTGTCGACGCCATGAACCTGATGATGCACGACAATGCCTACGGGATTTCCAAACGTCGGGTAACCTTAAGCACCTCCGGTGTGGTGCCGGCGCTGGATAGACTTAGCCAGTACACCGATGCCTGTTTGGCTATTTCTCTGCACGCGCCCAACGATGAACTGCGCAATCAACTGGTGCCTATCAACAAAAAATATCCCATTGCCATGTTGCTGGACTCGGCTAAACGCTATATCGATGCCTTGCCCGATACCCACCGCAAAATCACCATTGAATATACTTTGATCGACCATGTTAATGACCGGCCCGAGCATGCTTATGAGCTGGCGGAGCTGTTAAAAGATGTGCCGGTCAAGATCAATCTGATTCCGTTTAATCCGTTTAATTTATCCAATTACAAGCGGGTAAGTAACAACGCCCTCAGGCGCTTTCAGGATATTCTGATGCAGGCCGGTTATATCACCACTGTGCGCACCACAAGGGGCGATGATATCGATGCCGCCTGTGGACAACTTGCAGGTGAGGTGATGGATCTGACTCGTCGCTCCGAGCGCTATCGGGCGCGGGCGGCCGAAGCCTTGCCGATCACTATTGTGGGCCAACAATAAAACCTGCAGGAGCAAAATTATGACAGTAGCTTCATTAGTTCGACGGTTGTCAGTTGTTTTTTTGTGCGTGGCTTTAGGTGCCTGTGTCAGCACCCGTACTGATACCGCCAATGTGGATGAAAAGCGTGCCCTGGAGAGTCATATTTCTCTGGCACTTAATTATATTGAGAGTAAGAATCGTGAGTCGGCACGTCACCACCTGCGCCGCGCATTTGAAATAGACCGCCGCTCGGTAGATGCCACCTTTGCCATGGCTATGCTTTATCAGCTTGAGGGTGAGCCTGAGCTGGCAGAGGAAAAATTTAAACAGACGCTGCGTATGAATAAGAACCACACCCGCGCGCGCAATAATTACGGTGTGTTTTTGTTCGAACGTGAGCGCTATCAAGAAGCCTACGAACAGTTTGAATTGGCTGCCAATGACCTCGATTATGATAATCGGGCGCAGGCGATGATGAGCTTGGGGCGTACTGCCCTGCGTCTGGGGAAAACCGAAAAAGCCCTGTCGACATTTGAAAGTGCCAACCGGTTGAATCCAGGCTTACCCAGACTCAAGTACGAACTGGCAGAGCTGTATTTTACCCTGGAAGATTATGCCTCTGCCCGTCGC
>DATBNH010000676.1:0-5857 GCA_036554405.1 Cellvibrionaceae bacterium
GCACCGGTGGCAATATCCACCGCATAAATATCGTACTTGCCTTTACGATCGGCGGTAAATATCAGGGTTTTATCATCGGGCGAAAACCCATGAAGATAAGAATGGCCCACACCCGGGTGAGTTATCTGCCGGGGTGCATCACTGCCCATTAAAGGTAACACGTATATTGTCGAACGGCCCTGCTCCTCTTCCGCGTGATGACTAATGCCAATTTGCTTGCCATCCCACGAGAGCACATGATCGTTGTTATTGCGATTGGCGAAACCCGTGTTCAACGTTGATACCTCACCTGTGGCAATGTCAAAGTTAAACAGCAAGCCATCGCCATTAACAATCAAAGTTTTACCGTCATGGGTCCAGTTGGGCGCCTGTATAGAGCCGGGCGCACGATGGACAATGCGCCGCTGCAGGGTGCGCATATCCATGATTTCGAGGTTGCTGCCAATATAATCCTGGTAGGGAGTAAAATCGCCAGCTGCCGGCAGAATAATACGCACATTGGCAAGCTCGACACGCTCAATGACCTCGGCATTGTGAGCCGTTAATGCCAACCCAACATAAACCTGATCTGGCAAGTTTACATGCGACACCTGTGTCACTTGAAAGGGCTCACCCATCCGCGCCGCCGACATAATAAATGTTTGGCCTCGACGCTCCAGCTGAATCACATCCGGCGCCTGCAGGTTTAACT
This sequence comes from Cellvibrionaceae bacterium, assembly GCA_036554405.1. Lineage (GTDB taxonomy): Bacteria > Pseudomonadota > Gammaproteobacteria > Pseudomonadales > Cellvibrionaceae > Gilvimarinus. The sequence continues at coordinate 692 of DATBNH010000676.1, forward strand.
TATACTCTTCAGTATTGGCACCGGTGCGCTCGCGAAATTGCAATGCCGTTAAGCCATCACCATGCACAGCAGCAAGCACATGGGCCGAATTCGCCTCCAGACTTTCACGCACATGCCACCCCACCTTGCGATGAGGGTCTACACCCTCACCTAAAAACCTTACCTGGGCACGCACAATAAAGTCGCCAGTCATTTGATTCCAGGCAAAATGCAGCTCATCCTCAGCAAACCACATGTTGGCGCCAGAGGCGGCGAGGGTATAAACCTGATGGGATTGATCATACGATAAGGAACCGGCATGCTTTACCGAACCGATATCCGTGTGATGGGTAAATTGTCCAGTTTCATGGGCATTGAGTGTAGACATAAGTAGCAGTGACACAGTGAGAAGTGATACACGACCAAGCAGATTGAACATAGCGCCTCCAATAGCCTGGGGCCATTATTGTTATTGATAGCAGCGACAGCGCTAACAATGGCGTAAAATGGCCAGGAAATACAGTTTAGATTTGTTAGGGTGCCAAGCTGATTTTGGCTATACTTCATAAACAAGATAAAAAGCCCGCAACCAGACAGGTCAAAGCCGGATGCCCCGTCTCCCCGACCAGAATGCACAACCTCCACATGGCTCTCACCCTGCACCACACAGGGAATTGGCCCCACGGGGAGTACTGCCATTGTTTCGCCAGCTGCATGCTATTGCGTTGATGGCAGCCTTGCTCTGGGTAACCGCGACGGTGCTACTAGCGCACGTGTTGATTAACCAAAACGATCAACAGGCACACATCGCGGCAACACGAACCGGCAAAGCCGAGCTGGCTCTCTCCACCCAATTATTGCAACAACGACTGTCTCAGGCCGAACAACTGGCCGTCACTCTGGCGCTGGACCACTCCATTCAAGCCCTGCTCAGCGCAGACGCCGATGCGGAGCTAAAACGCATTAATCAACTCTTCCTTAACTTGACCGAAAACCTCAATATTAATCAGGTCTTTTTACTGGACAATCAAGGTACTTGCATAGCCTCTAGTGAGTGGCAGCGAGCCGGTGACTGCAGAGGCCAAAATTATGCCGATCGGCGCTATTTTCAAGAAGCTGCCATTAGCGGCCAAGGCCGGCAATTTGCCATTGGCAGGTTGGTGCGCGAACCCTCACTGTTCTTCTCCAGTGCCTTGAGTCAAGACAAGCAATTATTGGGAGTGGTTGTAGTGAGAACCCTGGCCCGTGAGCTGACAAGGGATTTGATTGAAGACGGGTCGATTACCCTGATTGCCGACAGCTCCGGCATGATACTGGCCGGCACGGATACCTCTATGGAAATGCTTCATGTAGGCGAAAACTTTGCCCCACTGCCCTCAGACGACGAACTGATAAATACTTACGCACAATCGCAACTCGATTTTTTACCTGTAAAGGCGACAGATTATAACGGTATAACCCTGTACCACCTCGATAGTAAGGTACATATTCTTAACAGCGACTGGATTAACAATAATAATTTTCTGGCCTTGCGGCTAAAGCCTGTTGCCCATCTCAATAACACTAAAAACACCAATATTATTTTAGCCGCAAGCATTATTGCCCTTGGGCTGTTGATTATTTTTATAATTGAAAGAATGATTAATTATGCGGCGCACAGACGCGCGCAATTGGCGGCACTGGCCGATACTAACGCCCAGTTGTCCGAAGCCATGGACCAGCTATACCAACTCGCGATCACTGACAGCCTGACCGGTGCCGCCACCCACCGCTTCTTTTTTGAAACCTTTGAGACCGAGGTGCAACGCGCCGAGCGCGACCAAAAAAATCTGTCATTATTAATACTCGATATCGATAAATTTAAATCCGTAAACGACACTTACGGCCATCAAGTAGGTGATAAGGCTATCAGGCATGTGGTGCAAGCGTGTACTAAAATTCTGCGCCCTTACGACACCATGGGGCGTATTGGAGGCGAAGAATTTGCGATATTACTCCCCCAAACAGACGCTGACGAGGCCCTGAAAATAGCCGAAAGAATTCGCCAGAAATGCGAGGCAGACAAACTTTTCATTAACAGCCAACACCTGACTCTGACCTGCTCTATTGGCGTTGCTTGCTTGCAATCAGGATGGAATAAAGAACAGCTTTTTTCGGCTGCCGACAAAGCACTGTACGCTGCTAAAAACAGCGGTAGAAACCGCATTATCAGCGCTGAACAATAATCCTAAGGAACCTCTGAACAAGCTTCAATAGCCACCCAACAACCATCACTCCAGAACCTGCAACTATGGGCATGGTCATCTCAATCGGATATCGGGCTTGCTACTGGCATCAGACTTGCTACTTGCTAAGTGTTACGACACTTGACACTGAAGCAATAACTATGGAGGTTTTTATGTTAACCCAAAAACAAACCACTGCCGTTCTCACGGGGCTATTTTTTTCTGGCGCGGCCCTCGCAGGGTCCTTAACCGTGGATATTCACAAAGTAGGCAAAGAGGGTGCACAGGAGAAACTCGGTACTGTCACCGCCCATCAAACAGAGTATGGCGTGGTTTTCCAACCCGACCTCAAGGGGCTGGAGCCCGGTGCTCACGGTTTTCATTTGCACCAGCACCCCAGCTGTGAACCCGGCGATGACGGCACTCCGGCAGGCGCGGCCGGAGGCCACTTCGACCCGCGCGGTACCAATAACCACGGCGCGCCCTGGGGCGATGGTCACATGGGCGACCTGCCTGCATTGCATGTAGACAGTAATGGCAGCTCTACTTATGCCGTATTGGCTCCGCGCATCACTCTGGATCTTCTGAAAAATCGCGCGCTGATGATCCACAGTGGTGGCGACAACTATGCCGACGAACCCAAACCCCTCGGCGGTGGCGGTAAACGCGTCGCCTGCGGCACTATTCAGTAGCCTACCCAGGCCGGTTCCGCCGGCCTGTAACTTTTACAGGGATTGTATAATTTCTCCCTATTCGCCCCTCGCTATTCCTGCAGCACCCTATTCAGACTTGCCCCATCAAATAATTAATAGCTCAAACCTTGACAAGCTTAGTGTCGTGTATATACTGTGTATATTATATATATACAGTATACCCACAAAAGGGAGGCCAGTGTGCCCGACCAGCTGTTTTTATCCCAGACCGATAACCGCCCCATGTACCTGCAGGTGGTCGAGCAGATAAAACTCAAAATCATGGCCGGCGATTGGCCTGATGGTCATGCCTTACCTTCAATTCGCGAGCTCGCAGCCGCGACCAAAGTAAGCGTTATTACTATTAAGCGCGCTTACAGCGAGCTGGAACAAGCCGGGTTAATTATTACCCGCCCGGGGCGCGGCTCTCTGGTAGCCGAGGGAATGGGTCAAGACGCGCTGCGCCATCAGGAGCTGCACCACCACATCGTTAAGTTACTGGAGGCCGCGGACAAACTCGGTATCGATAACCACACTCTGCAGCAACAGCTCGCAGAGGCTTTAAAACAACGCCAAACACCGCCCGCAAGCGAGTGAGGACACCATGCAGAACGTTATACAACTTGCCAATATCAACAAACACTACGGCCATTTTGCGCTGGACAACATTAACCTCACCCTACCCGCTGGTGAAATTATGGGCTTGGTGGGCGTCAACGGTGCCGGCAAATCCACCACCATTCGCATATTAATGGGCTTGATTGAGGCCGACAGTGGCAGCGTTGAAGTACTGGGTCATCAATTACCGGACGCACAGGTTGCGGCTAAACGTCAAGTAGGCTTTGCATCCGAGGATATGCGCCTGTACAAACACCAAGATCTTAAATGGCATATGGACTTTGTGCGCGGCTTTTATCCCGAATGGGATGCGGATTATGCCCGCATGTTGCTGCAAAAATTCCGCCTCAACCCCACCCAGGCCATTAAGGGTTTTTCCCACGGCCAACGCGTCAAGGCCAGCTTATTATTACTGCTGGCTCGGCGCCCACGCTTGCTTATACTGGACGAGCCCACCACCGGGCTCGACCCCGTGGCCCGCTCAGAAATGCTGGAAGAGCTGGCAGATATTCTGCGTGACGAAAATCGTAGCGTACTTTTTTCCTCGCATAACACCCACGATGTAGAACAGCTTTCCGACAGCATAACCTTTTTACATGACGGACACATTCTCGCCTCGCAAGGCATCGAGTGTTTTTTGGACAAATGGCGCAATGTGCGCTGTACCGGACAAGCGACCGCCGAAGCCTTGGCAGAACTGCAGCCCGCCCACGTCCGCCAAAACGGCTCTGTGTGGCACATAAAAATGGACAATTTCCAACCGTCGGTGCTGGAGGCCATTAAAGCGCAGGGGCTGGAAGTGGTGGATGTAATGCGCATGAGTCTGGAAGAGATTTTTATTGCCACCGTTAAAAAGGATGCGCGTTATGAACATTAATGTTAATACTGTTAAACAACTGGTGATAAAAGACTGGCAGCTGCACCGCAAAATGATTGCAGGTTATGTGGCAGCGGGAATTCTAGGGCTTGCGCTTTTGGGCTACCCGCATTTATGGACCTTCTACATGGGTTGCATCATTCTGCTGACGGTGATGATTGCCGCCGGCTTTCATGCCATTACTGCCACCATCATCGCCGAGAAAAAAGACCAGACCACAGCGTTTATTCTAAGCCTGCCCGTTCAGCCCGCTGAATATGTATTGGCCAAGGCAGTGGCCAATATGGGGATTTTCTTCGCCGCATGGGCCTTTATCGTCATCAGTATGATTTTTCTGGTAATGACCACTCATATCCCTAACGGCAATTTACCATTCTTTCTGCTGATCTGTCTTTTTCTGGTCATGAGCTACTGTATTGTGCTGTCGATAGCGCTGATAACAGAATCCGAAGGCTGGAGTATTTTTGCCATGGTACTGCTTAATCTTTTACTCAATCCAGTTATTATGCTAGCCGCTAATAACCCCGTGTATTACAGCCACTTTAAAACTGACACCATTGTCTGGCACAGCCTTTTTTTAACCTCAGCCACACTTATGCTGGCAATGGCACTTGCAGTGATCACCTTCGCCCTGATCAGACAAACTCGACGCCGCACTTTTATATAGAACCCCAAAGCACAATAATTTTTATTGAGGGTAACAATCATGCACAGTGAAAGACTTCACTATATGGATAACCTGCGCGCGATCATTATGATCGCCGGGGTTTTCTTT
>DATBNH010000678.1:0-4085 GCA_036554405.1 Cellvibrionaceae bacterium
ATTGAACAATAAGCGCAAAGTCCCCTGGGAGCGAGCACTGGTGATTGAAATCAACTATACCATTGAAGATCACAGTATTAACTGTGATCTGCTTATTGTCATCAGTGAACGCAGCATTCAGGGTTTGCTGGAAAAGCTGAATTACCTGATCGATTAACCGATTTGTAACCCAAACCTATGTCTAATAGTGAAGAACTGAATCATTTTCTCAAAGATGTCCATTGGCTAATGGACATTTTGCAGAATATCGATGTGGGCCTGGTGGTGCTTGACCACAACTACAACTTGGCCCTGTGGAATCAGTTTATGCAAAACCACAGCAGCAAGCACCCCACCGAAGTCCTTGGTCAAAGCCTGTTTGAGGTGTTTCCGGAACTTTCAGAAAATTGGTTTCGGCATAAGGCTGAGCCTGTATTTGTATTACAGAGCGCGTCTTTTACTACTTGGGAACAACGCCCTTATTTATTTCATTTTCCCCACTACCGCCCCATAACTGGCACTGCGCCTTTTATGTACCAGAATACGACAATTATCCCGCTGTTAGACACCAACAACAAAGTCTCTCATATCTGTCTGATTATCTACGACGTGACCGATACCGCCACCAATAAGCTGGCACAAATAGAAGCCAACAAAAGCCTTGAGAGCCTGAGCCGTATCGATCATTTAACTCAGCTGTATAATCGCGGTTATTGGGAGCAGTGCCTGGTTCAAGAATTCAAGCGCTATGATCGCTATCATATTCCCTGCTCGTTGATCATGTTCGATATTGACCACTTTAAGAATGTGAATGACACCTATGGCCATACTGTGGGCGACGATGTCATTAGGGCTGTTAGTGCCGCCCTGCACAAGGAGCTGCGGGAGACAGATATCGGCGGGCGCTATGGGGGCGAAGAGTTCGGTGTGATTTTGACCAACACCGATGGTGATGGCGCCATGGAGTTTGCCGAAAGATTACGCAAAACCATTGCTGCGCTGGAGTTTACCTGTGGTGCTGAGACCGTCAAAGTGACAGTGAGCCTGGGCGTTGCCGAGGCCAGTCCAGCGCTAACCGGTCATCATGGCTGGATCGAGCAGGCAGACAAGGCGCTGTACTACTGCAAAGAACATGGTCGCAATTGCAGTCATAGCCTGTAACCGGCCACCTCAAAATCTACCACTCCATAAACAAAAACCCCCGGTATTGTGAGAACTACCGAGGGTTTACTTAAAGCCTGGACAACAACTGCCGTTATTGGTCCTGAGCTTGCGGAGCTTTTAAGTGCTCCTCAATTTTGGCGGTTGCGCGCAAATGCTTAAGATAGGCTTCCACTTCAGCATTACCCTGCAAACTCGCCAGCGATTGCACAATAGCAGCGCGCTGCTCGGTGTTGTCAGCCGGGGCCGGGGTATTAACCGCAAGCAGCTCTACCAATACGTAATCGCCACCTGAAAGCCGACCCTCAACAACCGAACTATTACCAGCGGGCTTGGGCATGTCAAAAGCGACACTGAGCACATTGCGCGGTTGCTCGGTATTGCTGCGAGCAACTTCCTCAACCGCAACCAAGCTTAATGATGCCTCCTCGGCGAGCTGCTCGAAATTTGTCCCAGCCCGGAGTTGAGCGGCCAATTCATCACCTTGTTCTGCCAATAGCGCGTTGACTTTTTGCTCTCGAACTATTTGCTCAACCTCTGCCGTCACTTCGGCTAAAGGCTTGATATAACTCGGCTCATGCGCGGTCTTTTTAAGCACCACCACACGGTCTGGTGCCAGCTCAATCACCTCACTGGCATTGCCACGTAGTAGTACTTCATCACTAAATGCGGCATCGAGCACTGAGGAAAAAGCCGTCACTCCGGGGCCGCCGTTACGCGAAAAAGGGCCCACTTGCTGCACAGGTAGCTCAAGGGTCTCGCCCACTTCCTCAAGTGATTCAGCGTTGTACGACAGCTCTTCCAAGTCGCGCAATAAGGCGACAAAACGGCTTTCGGCACGTGTGCGTTTAATCTGCCGAGTCAGTGCCTCCCTTTGTTCGTCAAAAGTCTCCGGTTCGCCACCCTGCTCATCAAGCAACTTGATAAAATGCACACCCGAGTCAGTGGTTACAGGACCTGCCACCTCGCCCACGGATAATTCCGCCAGCGCTCGCTCAAAAGCAGCGGGAAAAGTATCCCCGGTAGTACTGCCAAGATCGCCACCGCTGTCACGCGAACCAAAATCTTGTGAGTACTCGGCGGCCAATGCGGCAAAATCTTCATCGGCATCAATAGCGGCCTCTACCTTATTAATGGCCTCTTCATTACCAGGCTCAAGAAGGATATGAGCGGCACGGCGCACCGCTGCTGCTTCAAAAGCATTGAGATATTGCTGATACTCGGCTTGAAGCTCGTCATCGGCAACGGACTCCTGCTCCATCAAGGCGCGAACAGACAGCTCAATCAACTCAACCTCAACCGTCTCCGGTTGGGCAAATTGCTGTGAATTGCCGTCATAGTAGGCTTGTATTTCGTTCTCACTAATGGAGACCTGCTCGTTAACCTGCTCGAGGCTCAGCACCGCATAGTTAAAATCACGCGTCTGCCCACTCAGTGCCAACAGATAATCAACCTCTTCAGGCGTGGCGAAGTTACTTGCCGTAATAGCATTCACCAGTTGATTAACCGCAATATTCTGCTCCAGCTCACGCTTGTAACTGCCGGGGGTGTGGCCCATCATTCTCAGCGCTTGCTGGTAATACTGGGGGTCAAACTTGCCATCGGGCCCGGAGAAAGTCTGGGCTGACAAAATCACTTCATTGAGCCGCGCCTCAGAGACTTGCATTTTCGAGCGAGCCACAGCCTGATTAAGTAAAGTACGCTGAATAAGCGTCTCCATCGCCGGCTGTCGCAAATTATCATTGGTCAAAAAATCTTCTGGTACCGATGCACCAAAGCGATCACGCATTTGTTGTTTTTGCTGTTCAATAGCGCGCTCAAGCTGTAACTCAGACACATCTTCGCTATTGACGGTAACAACCGGCTTGGGACCATTGCGGCTAGAGAACAAAGCTTCTGCGCCAGATAACGCAAAAATAATGACCAAAAAACCGATTAACAGTCCCGCAACAGCCCCTTTGGAGTTGTCACGCATTTTTTGCAACATGTTTTGCTCCTGACCTGGCGAGTAGCTCTGTTGAGAGTCGATGTCGTGATGAAAAGTCGTGGAATTATACACATAAAAAAGGCGCATCGGTGATGCGCCTTCTATTTATTTGCCCGTTACAGCTTTTGCGCTATGGCAGACAAATAAGAACTCAGTTTACAGCGTCTTTTAACGCCTTACCGGCTTTAAAGCTGGGGACTTTGGCTGCAGCGATCTGGATTTCAGCACCGGTTTGCGGGTTGCGACCGGTGCGCGCAGCACGGTCTTTCACCGAGAAAGTACCAAAACCGACCAAGACTACCTGATCACCTTTTTTCAACGAGTCTGTAACACCATCAACAACGGCATCCAGCGCACGGCCAGCAGCTGCTTTGGAAATGTCTGCGGATGCAGCGATAGCTTCGATCAGTTCAGTTTTATTCACGTTCAACCCCTTATTTTTAATTAAAATCCAAATGGCGGATGTTTATCTCGACGGCCAACTGACCGACCGAATGACCTTACGGCCCGAGAGCGCAACTGCGCGGTAGCTTCAGTACTGCGATTTATACCAACTGACCGCTGGCGGGTCAAGGCTGGCGTGCGATATAGCCTTATCCGAGTGACAAATAGCACATTTCGCGGCCAATAGTGTACAAGCTTATAACACCACTATGGGCCGCCAAGCCAGAGCCACATGCAAATTAATGCGCCTTTATCTGCGCGCGGCTGGCATCTTCATCTACCTGGCGCAGTAAAGCACTGTACTCTTCGTCAGACAAAGGTTTGGGCTGATACTGCAGGGCAATCTGCAGCACATCGTCAATCCAGCGCACCGGCCGAATTTCCAGCTCGCCCTTGATGTTATCTGGAATCTCCTTGAGATCGCGCTCGTTTTCGGCGGGAATAATCACCGTTTTAATCCCCCCCCGATGAGCTGCCAGCAGTTTTTCCTTGAGCCCGCCAATCCGTAACACCT
>DATBNH010000681.1:0-2355 GCA_036554405.1 Cellvibrionaceae bacterium
TACCAAATATCCATACCAGCTCGCGTGGGGCCTTATAAGAGCCGTACATCAAGCCGCGGAACATATGTAGGTAAACCACCACAAAGAAAGCGGAGGCGCCTGTGGAGTGCAAGTAACGCAACAGCCAGCCATAATCCACATCGCGCATAATATACTCAACCGAGGAGAACGCGGCTTCGGCGGAGGGCGTGTAATTCATGGTCAGCCAAATACCGGTTACCAGCTGATTGACCAGCACCAATAAAGACAAAACACCGAAGAAGTACCAAAAATTGAAGTTTTTAGGGGCATAGTACTTGCCCATGTGGGTGTCCCAGGCGCGCTGTACCGGCAAGCGCGCATCCACCCAATTCCACAGACCTTTCATATAATTCATCTTATGCCTCCTGATCCACGCCGATGGTTACCACGGTATCGCTGTCATAGGCATGCGGTGGCACTTCGAGATTAATGGGAGCGGGAACACCGCGAAATACCCGGCCGGCCAGGTCGAACTTTGAACCGTGACAAGCGCAAAAGAAACCGCCCTGCCAGGCATCACCGCCCAGATCCTGTGCACCCATATCGGGGCGATAGCCCGGCGCACAGCCTAAGTGAGTACACAGGCCGACAAGGATCAAGAACTCGTCTTTAATGGAGCGTGTGGAGTTTTTAGCGTATTCGGGTTGTTGCGGTTCGGTAGATTCAGGGTCGCGCAATTGTTGCTCAACTTTTTTCAGCCCCGCCAGTGCTTCCGGGGTGCGGCGCACAATGTACACCGGTTTGCCACGCCATTCGGCGGTAATCATAGCGCCTGGCTCAATATTACCAATATTGATGGTTACCGGAGCCCCGGCGGCCTTGGCTTTAGCACTCGGATTCCAGGATCCTACAAAGGGTACCGCAGCACCCACTACGCCCACAGCACCAACCACCGAAGTCGCGGCGGTAAGAACCCGGCGGCGCGTTACATTCACAACGTCATTACTCATGACGACCTTCTCCCCATAAACAGCATCACGGCCAGTAAATTACTGAAATTCTAATGATTTAGATGATTGTTCTTGTCTCGAAAAAATGGCCAATCTTAAAGAAATTATGCAAATCTTACAACAACTACCCACTTTTGAAGCCGGAATAGATGGCATAAAAAAACGCCCGGCGCACGAGGCGTCGGGCGTTTTTGATGGCTTCTCGCTCCACCGGTTACCCAGGGTAATCGGATTAACGCTTGGAGAACTGCGGCTTCTTACGCGCTTTGCGCAGACCCACTTTCTTACGTTCAACCTCACGCGAATCGCGAGTCACAAAGCCTGCTGCACGCAGCGGCTTGCGCAGTTCTTCGTCATACTGCATCAATGCGCGGGTCAAACCGTGGCGAATAGCGCCGGCCTGGCCGAAGCTGCCGCCACCGGCGACAGTTGCATTAATGTCAAACTTATCGGCCATATCGACGTTCTCGAGCGGTTGACGCACGATCATACGCGACACTTCACGACCAAAATAATCTTCGATGGTGCGGCCATTAACGGTAACTTTGCCGCTACCGGCGGTGATAAAGACCCGAGCTGTCGAGGTTTTACGACGACCGGTGCCATAATATTGAGTGACTGCCATAATCAGCTTTCCGTTTAGAGTTTCAGTTCTTGCGGCTGCTGAGCAGTGTGCGGATGCTCATTACCTGCGTACACTTTAAGTTTTTTGAACATAGCACGACCCAGAGGACCCTTGGGCAGCATACCTTTCACTGCGCTTTGGATCACGCGCTCAGGCGCTTTTTGGATGAGCTTTTCAAAAGTGATAGACTTGATACCGCCCACAAAGCCGGTGTGGCTGTGGTAGATCTTGTCTTTTGCCTTGTTGCCTGTCACGTGGACTTTATCGGCATTGATTACCACAATGTAATCGCCGGTGTCTACGTGAGGCGTGTACTCAGGCTTGTGCTTTCCGCGCAGACGGGTAGCGATCTCAGCCGACATGCGGCCGAGGGTCTTACCCTCTGCATCGATAACGAACCAATCGTGGACGACTGATTCTGCCTTGGCACTATATGTCTTCATGTTATGTCTGCCTCAGAGATGAGCGTCGTTAAAAGAGCGCGAATACTACATAAACGCAAGGGGCTTTTCAAGCACTTTTTCGCGCCTGAACGAGGAGCGGGGCAAATCAGTAGGACAGCCAATTTGCACAGCCGACCAATCTGTCGGGAGCAAATTGGCACAGCGAAGCTGCCTGAAAGGTTGAGCGCAAGGAAGCGCTCAATGAACGCTGCCCCGCAGGGGTTAATCACATGGATGTGATGTAGTAGAACAACGCAGGAGCAGTTGTCGAGGGCCACAGGGATGTGGCCCATCACTAAAGCTGGCCCCGCGAGCG
>DATBNH010000687.1:0-3764 GCA_036554405.1 Cellvibrionaceae bacterium
GCGGCACGAGCCAGTGCGTAGAGGTCGGCATAGAAATGCAGCGGCCGCGAAGAGGGCCTAAAGGCCGCTTCAATAGCCTCTACCTGCTGTTCATTGTCGGCGTGACGAAAACAAGCCTCAAGTACCTCTATACCGACTTCAAAATGTCGGCTTGATATGGCGGGGCCAAAATAGGCCATTAATTCAGCGCCCGGCGCCGCAAACTGCGCCACTGTGCGCTGTATTATGCCCTTGGCCAGCGAGCGCCAACCGGCATGTACCGCCGCTATTTGCGTGCCCGCAAGGTCACATAGCAGAACAGGGAGACAATCGGCGGTAAGAATGGCACAGGGCAAACCGTTCTCGCGGGTTATGGCCGCATCGGCGGTACGCACCAAGCCATCAGTCTTGGCCGTCACTACTTTCACTCCGTGAACTTGTGTTAACCACTGTGGAGACCTTGGCAATTGAAGTGCCTGGGTTAACTGGAGACGATTGGCCTCAACACTGGCACTGTTATCGCCCACATGTAATGCCAAATTGTTACTGGCAAAATCGCCACCACTGATGCCCCCCGTACGCAGGCTAATGGCTGCTGCCACCGACGTTGGAGCCGGCCAATGGGGCAGAATATATTGCGGTGCTATCTCAGTCATCGGCCTGGCGCAATGCCTCCAGCAACCCGACCAGATCACCCGGTAGAGGCACCTGCCAACTCACAGCTTCGCCCGTTGCCGGGTGCAACAACCCCAATTCAGCGGCATGTAATGCCTGCCGGGGAAAGGTTTTCAATTGTTCGATCAACTCGGCACTGGCCCGGGCTGGGGCGCGAAAACGCTTGCCATAAACCGGGTCACCCACTAACGGGTAGTTAATATGGGCCATATGCACCCGAATTTGATGAGTGCGTCCGGTTTCCAGCCTCAACCTGATATGGCTATGAGAAGTGAAACGGTGTAACAGTTGGTAATGGGTAATAGCGGGCTTGCCGCCATGAATCGCCACTGCCATCTGCTTGCGATTTTTAGGATGCCGGCCAATGGCCGCCTCTACCACACCGCCACCGGTCATGGCCCCCTGTGCTATCGCCTCGTAGATACGGCTGACACTGCGCTCTTGCAACTGGGCCACCAGGTTGGCATGAGCGGGCAAGGTTTTGGCCACCACCATCAAACCCGTGGTGTCTTTATCCAGCCGGTGAACAATACCGGCGCGTGGCAGTACACCCTGCTCAGGAAGGTAATGCAAAAGTGCATTGACTAACGTGCCACTGTAATTGCCGGCGGCAGGATGCACCACTAGACCCGACGGTTTATTCACCACCAGAATCTGATCATCTTCAAAGACAATATCCAGGGCGATGTCTTCGGCCTGCCAGGCATCTTGTAAAGCCAGGGTTGCCTGCAAATGCACCACCTCTCCACCAAGCAGCTTCTCACGGGGCTTGACCGTAGCACCATTGACGGTGAGCTCACCGGATTTGATCCAGCTTTGCAGGCGTGCCCGGGAATATGCCGGGAACAAGCTGGCAGCCGCCTGGTCAAAGCGCTGCCCACGCATTGATGCAGGCACGCTTATGTGCTCAATTATAGTCTCTGTCATTATTCGGGGGCTCAGTCGGTCGATTAAATACACCACGGGCCACTTTGGCTTCACCGCCGTCTGTGGTTAAATAGCGGGCCTAAACAGAACCCGACAGCATGATAACGAATTATGAGTTGTAACCCTATGCGTCTTTTCGCTTTTTTAGTTTTGTTCTCCCTGTTTGCAGGCTGCGCCTCCAATGAGCAGCAACCCGAGCTGACCTCCGAGGCGGAGCTCTACGAGGCCGCGCAAAAACACATCTCCCGCAGCCGCTGGGATCTGGCTATCCGCAATCTGCAACTGCTGGAAGAGCACTTTCCCTTTGGCCGCTACGCCGAACAGGGGCAACTGGAACTGATTTACGCCTACTACAGTGATGGCGAGTCCGACCTGGCCTCCGCCGCGGCTGACCGATTTATTCGCCTGCACCCACAGCACCGCAATGTGGATTACGCCTATTATATGAAAGGACTGGCCGCCTACAGCAAAGACGAAAACTTTTTAGCGCGCATCATACCTTTGGATCAAACCCAGCGCGACCCGGGAGCTGCACGGGAATCACTGGCGCACTTTAACCAGTTACTAACGCGTTACCCCGATAGCCCCTACGCCGCCGATGCCAAAAAACGCATGATTTACCTGCGCAACCGTTTGGCCCGCGCCGAAATCCACGTGGCCAATTACTATTTTCGTCGCGGTGCCTATGTTGCTGCCACCACTCGCGGTCAATATGTACTGAAAAACTTTCAACAAACCCCCGCCGTGCCCGATGCCCTGGCCGTGATCGCCCAGGGCTACCACTTGCTGGAGATGCCTGAGCTCGCCGCAGATGCGGTCAAGGTGCTACGCCTTAACTACCCGGATCACCCCGCCTTTGACAACAATGGAAACTTCGATTTCCAGTACGGTAGTGGCACTGGCGAGCGCTCGTGGGTGAGCAAGGCAACATTTGGCTTTTTCGATAAAACCGAAGCCAAAGGTTTTGACTCCCGTCGCATCTATGACGCCCAGTACCAAGATACTCCAAGGGCTCCTCGGTAACCAGCGTTTACCAGCACCGCGCCGAAGGATGCAGGCTTATGGCCCTTACTCTCCGGCCTTCCAACCCGAAGTGATCGGATAGCGCCGGTCGCGGCCAAAGCCACGCTGGGTTATGCGCGGGCCGATGGGAGACTGGCGACGCTTGTACTCGTTAATATCCACTAATCGCACCACCCGGTTAACATCTGCCGAGTTAAAACCCTCGGCGATAATTTGACTGGCACTGTAATCGCGCTCCACATACAGTGCCAATATGGCATCCAACACGTCATAGGGCGGCAGCGAGTCTTCATCTTTTTGATCCGGCGCCAATTCGGCCGAGGGTGGACGGCTAATGACAGTTTCGGGAATCACCTCAGTCTCGCTATTGCGATGTCGCGCCAGAGCAAATACCAGGGTTTTAGGTACATCTTTGAGCACGTCAAAACCGCCGGCCATATCACCGTATAGCGTCGAATACCCCACAGCCAGCTCGCTTTTATTACCCGTGGTCAGCACCAGATAACCTTTTTTGTTGGATATGGCCATCAACAACACGCCGCGACAGCGCGCCTGCAGGTTTTCTTCGGTAGTGTCAGCGGCAAGCCCGGCGAATTCGTGGTTCAAGGCAGCCATAAAGGCGTCATACATGGGCTCTATACCTAAAGAGCTATAACGCACACCCAGCCTCGCCGCCTGATCTGCTGCATCGGTTTTGCTCATCTCCGAGGTATAGCGAAACGGCATCATCACCGCCTCCACCTTGTCTGCACCCAGAGCATCCACGGCAATGGCCAAGGTCAATGCCGAATCTATACCACCAGATAAACCCAGTACCACACCCCGAAAGCCATTTTTACGCACATAATCCCCCAACCCCAGTACCAGCGCCTGGTAGACAGACTCCAGGTGCGACATCTGTGGCGCGAGTGCCTGATGAGGCACGTGCACCCGGCCCTCGGCATCGGTGAGCATAATACTGTGTAAGGCCTCGCAATAAGTAGGGGCACGTAAGCACAGCTCGCCCTCGGCATTTACCACCATAGAGCCGCCATCAAATACCAGCTCGTCCTGACCGCCCACTAAATTGCTATAAACAATGGGCATGGCACCCTCAATGGCACGCTGAGTCAGCACCGACTCCCGTTCGGAGTTTTTACCCTGATGAAAAGGCGACGCAT
>DATBNH010000030.1:0-2068 GCA_036554405.1 Cellvibrionaceae bacterium
CTCCTTGCGTCATTTTCCGACTATGGCCGGTTTATTTCCAGCGCATATGCCCATAGTGCGAGAGATAAAATCCCATGAAAAAACCGAAAAAGGTCGCTCGAAAGATGAGCGTCTACGTAAGGCTTACCCCGAGTCACGTCATGCGCGCCGGGTAACAAAACAGGAAGAATACGAAACCGAAAATGAGAGCTAATATGCAGCAGACTGTTGAGGGGAATGGATTTTTTAGTCGAGCCATGCATTGGTGTAAGGTTAATATTCCATGGCAATGGGTAAAAAAAATACTGACTTGGTGTTTTTTTATACTGATTGCCTGGCTGTTGATTCAGCAGGCGATGACTATTGAATGGCAACAGGTCTTTGAAACGATCAAGCAAACTTCAAAAATCAGTCTGTTAACGGGCTTTTTGTTGGCTGTCTGTTGTTATATAGCCTTTGGCAGTTACGATCTTTTGGGTCGTTACCTTACCGGTATTAAAGCCAGTGTGGCAAAGGTCTGGTTTATCGCTTGGTTAAGTTATGCGTTTAATCTTAATTTAGGCGCTGCGGTCGGTGGCGTGGCATTTCGCTACCGGTTGTACTCCAAGGTAGGCGTGAGTACGGGTGACACCACGCGTATTATTGGCTTTAGTGTATTAACTAATTGGCTGGGCTATATTGCGCTTGCCGGTGTGCTGTTTGTGTCGGGTCAAATTGAGCCGCCAGCAAGTTGGCAAGTGGGTAAGCTGGGCATACAAATTCTGGGCGCTGTGTTTATCGGCGTCATTTTTGCCTATTTGGCGGCGTGTGGCTTTTCCCGTAAGCGGCAATTTTCCATCCGCGACTTTACCCTGACGTTGCCGAAAATACACTTTGCTTTTTTGCAGCTGGCGATGGCGTCGCTGCACTGGTTACTGATGGCCTCTGTTATCTATCAATTTATGCCGGAGGATATTGCCTTTGCCACCGTGTTTGCCGTGTTGCTGGTCAGTGCGATTGCCGGTGCGGTCACCCACATTCCGGGCGGTCTGGGTGTGATCGAGGCGGTGTTTGTGGCACTGCTAGCCGGACAGGCGGATAAACCCGCCATTATTGCCGCGCTATTTGCCTATCGCTGTGTGTTTTATCTGGCGCCACTGGGGCTGGCGACGGCTGCCTATTTTATTTTCGAGGCATTTGTGCGCGATAAACAATAACTGCATCTAAAATGCACCCTGTTGCGTCCTAAAGCAAAACAACAGGAGCTTAACCATGCAGACCTTTAAATCATTTCTGATTGCCGCAGTGCTTGCACTATGGGCCAATGTAGCGCTTGCCAACGACACTAGCCGCACCGAAACCTTCGAAAATGTGCGCGCTTTCAGTTTTATCGGCGAGATAGACGTCACCCTGGTACAGGGTAGTGATGAAAAGCTGGTGATTTCCGGCGATGCAGATGTGCTGAAAAAAGCCGAGTTATCAACTAAAAAGGGCGAGTTGACGCTGGAGTCAGACTCGGGGTTTTGGGGCTTTCTCAAAAGCACCGAGCAAACCCGTATCAGCGCTACGCTAACCGTTCGGCAATTGGAGAAATTGCAGCCCACCGGTGCCATAGTGCTTAATGCCGAGGCATTGTCGGGCAAGACCTTACACCTTAAAAGTACCGGCGCTAACCAGGTCAGATTTACTCAGCTCGATATCGAACGTTTAAACCTGTCTCAAACCGGTGCCGGTCAAGTGACTATTGGGCAGTTTACCGGCGAGCAGCTTCGCGTGGAATTATCTGGCGCCTCTAAATTGTGGGCCGATAGTCTGCAGGCCGAGGAACATGCCTTTGGCCTATCGGGTGCCAGCGAGATTAAGGTGGGCAATCTCAATGGCGAACACATTCAGGCAGATTTCAGCGGGGCGTCATTCCTGACTATTACAGGGACGGGCGAGGTGCGCTCGCAAAACATCAAGCTGTCGGGCTCTGGCGGTTACAAAGCCAGGGAACTGCAATCGGCCACGGCACGGGTTGATGCCAGCGGCGCAACAACCATTGAGCTGTGGGCCAGCTCTGAGCTGGATGCCAAGCTGACCGGCTCGTCTACTTTGCGTTATCGCGGCA
>DATBNH010000079.1:0-5407 GCA_036554405.1 Cellvibrionaceae bacterium
TCAATTACCTCAAACCCGGGAAACGCCAATTGTACCTGCGCCAAGGCATCGGCATCTTTGGCATCGCGGTAAGTGGGCACCAGTACCGCACCATTGAGAATCAGGAAATTGGCATAGGTGGCGGGCAAACGCTCGCCTTCAGCACTGAATTTGGCCGCGGGCCAAGGCAAGGCTATTAACTCGTAAGGTTCACCGGCGGCATCGGTCAGCTCTTCCAGTTCTTGCTCCATGGCGGCCAGTTCGGCAAAGTGGGGGTCGGCCGGATCATCGCATTTGATATAGGCGATACGCCGCAGAGGGCAGAGCCGGGCCAAAGTATCAATATGGCTGTCAGTGTCGTCGCCTTCAAGATAGCCATGCTTGAGCCAGTTAATTTTACTGACCCCCAGCAGAGCCATCAGCTTTTGCTCTATATCAGCACGAGAAAGCTCTGGATTGCGATTGCTATTTAACAGGCAGGACTCGGTGGTTAATAGGGTTCCCTGCCCGTCCGACTCAATAGCCCCGCCTTCAAGCACCATTGCCACAGGTTGCAGCGGCGCATTAAATGCACCCTCGGCGGCCAGGCTGGCAGAGAGCTGGTTATCCAGCGCCGACTCAAATTTACCGCCCCAACCGTTAAAGATGAAATCCAGCAAGCGTAAACCATCAGCAGTGGCAACGGTAATAGGACCGTGATCCCGCGCCCAGGTATCGTTGCTTGAAGCCGCGCACAAACGTACCTGCCCAAGAGGCACACCGCGCGCATTGAGCGCCGTTACGATGGAAGAATGCAATTGACCCGGTGCGGCGATCAGCACCCGACTAAAGCGAGCACTGTGAAAAGCAATATCGAGATAGACCCGCTGAGCGTCGGCCAGAATCCATTGCCAGTCAGTATCAGCGTGGGGCCAAGTCAGTAAAACAGCCGATTGAGGCTCCCACTCGGCGGGTAAACGATAGTGTGTCATGATGAGTTCCGACAATAACAGACGTCAGCGCATGATACACCAGCTGCATTCCTTTGCCTTGTGTCAACGTTAAAAAGAATCGCTTGTGACACAAGCTGCTAATGACGCTCCTCTGCGGGCAGCTCTACAATGCCCGTCTCGTCACCTTTCAGCAGCGCCGCGCGCGCTTTAAGTTCGGCGGCATCTCCTGCCCAGATAATGGCGCTCAGAGCCCGCCCCCGGTACTGACCACGATCCAGCTCGGCCATTACCGGCACGTAGTGCTTACCTTCCTGCTCGGCGCGCACAAACAGCTGTATCTCGGGCCGACCGGTGGCTAAATCAAACTCTTGCCGTAATTGACCCTCCACTAACGCCAACTGATCGGGCAGTGCCAACTGCACAGTCAACACGCCTTCCGTTAAGCCGGTGGTCAACGACAGATTAATCTCGGCAGTAGCACCCACCGGAATTTGCTGCTGAGGCTCAGCTAAGGTGATGCTTAAGCCCGGCTTTACACGCCCAGGCTCGCGATTGTCCACAGTTACCGGCACCGATTTTACCGGTGCGTTCGACTCGGCATTGTATTCACTCTCGGAGCACGCCACCAGTAGCAGAGCGCAAGCAATGATTACGCTGTTAAAGAAAAAAGATTTCATCGAGCGGATCCTTGTTGTTTAAACACACTAATTAGACACTATAGACACATCAAAACATGAGGGCTGATAACCGGGAGAGCCAGCTGAGGGGTGTATTTCCCAGTCATACACGCTTAACACATAGTCGCGGCCGGCTTGAAATGAAATAGCGTTTGCCTCAAGATCCACACCGAAACTGTCACCCCGCCCCACCAGATCACCCCGGTAATACACATAAAAATCCGGGTCTGTTTCGCGGCCATCACTTTCGGTCTGCTGTACCGTAATGGTGTAGCTGGCAGATGCAGACACATTAAAACGAAAGTACGTAAGCACCCCGAGTTTATTGTCAGTGCCGTTACGCTGATCACTGCAAACATTGATTGGTGGCGCACCCACTTGCAAAGATCGGTACAAAGGAAACAGGTTGGGAATATTACCGTTATTCGTTTCACCCACAGCGTACTGATTGAGACTGTTAATGTCCTGCTGATTGAGCAAATTGCTATAGGCGGTGGTGGGCGCACCCGGGTAGAGCTCACTTAAACGTTCAGAAAAAGCGAAAATACTTAACAGCGCATCGGTATTTTTGTACTGATTATCGGTAAGCACACTGTAAATTTTATCAAAGCCCTGCTGTTCTGCAAAATTATAGACAATCGACTGCACCGAGCCCTCGTTAAACCAACCCTCCGGGCTGTTACTGGTATTGGCAATGTTAAAGCCAAAAGCACTACTCTGCCCACTTTCAATGCTATCGAGGTACTGGACATTATCCAGGGCAATCGCCGAAAAGGCATTGGCCAGGCCCTCAGACCAGGCTAGACGCTTATCCAGGCGGTCAAACAAACTGTGCCCTCCGCCCAGTGAATCGAGTCTTCCGGTGAGGGCATCTTCCAGATAATGTGCCCATTCGTGAGCGATAATATGACGGTCGTACTCATCTGTATCCACATCCTCTTGCCCTAAAATATACAGGGCCGGATCACCGCCACCTGGACTGCCGTAAAAGCTGGTGCCAATATCGCCATCGGCAATATTGCCCGAGGCAGTGGTATTGTTTTCAGACCAGCGAAAGTAAGAGACGGGCAAATGCAGCGCTGCATCCACCGCACGCAGCCTCAACAGCGCCTCGTAAGCGGTGTCCAAAATAGCAAAAGGTGCCGCCACGCGAGGTTCGGTGTAAAAGTTGCCGCCCCAGCCCGATGGGGCATGTAAATCACGCAGCTGATCACTGCTGCCGGTAGTGGCTAAATTACCCCCCATGGCATAAAGGCCATTGTTGGCGGTATTATCCTGAACCTGAATATCCCACTGCTGGGCGCCAGTACTCTGCGATCGCGCCAACACTTGCAACCGTGCCTGGGTATTGGCCGGGGCGATAAAACTGTAATGACCGTCATCATCGGTAGCGCTTAGCGCCAACTCAGTATCAGATGAATCCAGCAAACGAATAATAGCGCCGCGCACAGGTCGTTCTTCGGTGGCTGCATAATCGAGGCCACCGCCATTGGGCAGCGGTACAAAATCATAGGTGATTTTACCCGATACAGTCACAGTAGTCGCAACGGAGGACCCACCGCCCTGGCTACTGGCGTTGCTCTGGCTGCTGGAAACACTACTATCGGCACTGGAGGGCAGACTACTGGCAATCGAGCTTTGGCCGCTACTGGAACTACTGCTAATACTGGGAGGGCTGGAGCTGGCTACCGATGGCGCAGAAGAACGAGGGGCCGGGCCATCATCCTTACTCACGCAGGCACTGAGTGCTAAAGTGACCATTAGCACTAACGCCCAGTGCGATCCGGGAAAACTGTGTCCTGTCATAGGGAATCCTTTATCTCGCTTATTATCAATGCACCAACAGTGCTCATAGTGCCAGTCTGGCTGATTTCTTTCCTATGAAACTCAATCAGCTGCTTTGTGAGTATAATACCGTCTTTACCCCAAACCGGACTAGCGCCAACTTATGTTTTTTAGACTGATTCCCGTTCTGATACTGACCGCTCTGGTGTTGATTGGCATCACCTGGCTGCGCCGACAACCGCCGGGTAAGAAGCGCCAGGCCATGCTGCGCCTGGCTTTTGGAATATTGATTATTACCTTGGTGATACTGGCGATAACCGGGCGCATACATTGGGTGGGTGCCCTGTTGGGGGCCTTGATTCCAGTGGCCAAAGTGTTACTGGGCATGGCATTACAGCTACTGCCCATGTGGCGTAACCGCAACGGTGGACAACAAACATCCGGCGCCGGCGCCAAAAGCGAACTTACCGAAGCGCTGGATACCCTTGGCCTCAGCCAGCAGTGGCAACTGGGCACAGTGACGCCTGATCAAGTCCATGACGCGCACAAACGACTGATGCAAAAGGTACACCCGGATCGTGGCGGCAACGATTTTCTGGCGGCTAAAGTCAACAAAGCGCGGGAGACCGTTCTCAAACACATTAATAGATAAACCTACCAAACCATTGCTCGCGGTCAGAACTAAAAAGCACGCATAAATAACGGCATACTATTTCAGTATCTACATTAAAAAATGACAAACCTTAGTAAAGAGACGCCATGAACATATCGGTTGTTTTATCTACCTACAACTCGCCAGAGTGGCTGGAGAAAGTAATATGGGGTTATTACAACCAGACCCATAAAAACTTTGAACTGATTATTGCAGACGATGGCTCCACCGACCAAACCGCCGAGCTTATTCAACACTTGCGCCAGCAAACCAACCTCGATATAAAACACGTGTGGCACCCAGATCAAGGTTTCAGAAAGTGCCGTATACTCAACAAAGCAATCACACAAACGCAATACGATTACATCCTTTTTTCTGACGGCGATTGCATCCCCAGAAAAGATTTTGTGGCGGTTCATGCCGCAGAGGCGAAAGCCGGTTACTACCTGTCGGGCAGTTATTTTAAACTGCCGATGAATATCAGTCAGCGCATTGGCAAAGATGACATCTTTAGTGGCCAGTGTTTTGACGTCAAATGGTTGCAACAGCAGGGCCTCGGCTTCTGGCGAAAGACACACAAAATCTCTCTATCCCCTGGCGCAGCAAAATTGGCAAATCGGCTTACCCCAACCCAATGTAACCTTAAAGGTTCTAATGCTTCGGCGTGGAAAAAAGACATACTGGCGGTTAATGGTTTTGATGAGCGGATGCCGTGGGGGGGAGAGGACCGTGAATTCGGAGTGCGGTTAATTAACAGCGGAATAAAACCCAAACACGTACGCTACAACGCCATCGTTATCCATTTAGATCACGCCCGAGGCTATGTGGATCAAGCGCAAGTTAAAGCCAACAAGGCGCTGCGTCTTTACAACGAACAACACAAGATTAAAACCACAGACCACGGCATTCGCCAGTCAGTGGCTCAAAAACCAGGCGCAGATCAACGGTGAAATACTAAAAACTCAGGCCAAAGGTACAATTGTTAATTGTGTTAATAAACATTAAGATTCCGCAATCGAAAATCAACGCGATAAGCATATTCAGCAATGCATATTCCACCAGAGGATTAACAGAATGGCTCCCGATACTCAGTCGCCGTTCGGCCATTATCGACCTGACACCAGGATACAATCCTGGATTTCCCTATCTCAACGAGCGCCAAACAATGTTTTCGGACGTCAATTGGCAAAGTTTATTCGCAACCGAGTAAAAAAACACAGCGAGCCACCTTTAGACGTAGAGATAGAATCCTTAAAATTGCGCTGCTACCCATGGGACAATTATACCGAGCGCAAACTGATTTTCATGCCCTGGCGCTTTGACGTGCGTGAGCGCCAAAAAATCTCCAGCGTATTGCCCCGCGATGGTGTTTTTATAGATAT
>DATBNH010000095.1:0-2978 GCA_036554405.1 Cellvibrionaceae bacterium
TGAGTACTTCAATGGTTTGGCCCGACATAGAAGTCACAATATCGCCGGGCTTGGTAGCTGTACCCGAGGGCATATTTTCGGCCGCCGCCACTATGGCCACCACGTTAATAGCCGGTTTTAAGGCCAACAGAGTTTTCATGGTGCCGAACACGCTGGCGGCGCCGCACATATCAAATTTCATTTCATCCATACCCGGTGGCGGTTTGATGCTAATGCCACCGGTATCGAAGGTTATGCCTTTGCCTACCAGCGCTGTAGGCTTGCGCGATTTAGCCGCGCCTTTGTATTCCATAACAATTAATTGCGCATCCTCGGCGCTGCCGGCACTGACGGATAAAAGCGAGCCCATGCCCAGCATTTTCATCTGTTTTTCACCGAGTACGCTAACGCTCAGGGTTTTCTCGCCACGGGCTAGGCCGCGCGCCTGTTTGGCCAGATAGCTGGGTGTGCAAATATTGCCGGGAAGATTGCCGAGCTCGCGCGCGTAATTAATACCGTCGCCCAGCGCTTGCCCCAGCGCCAGCCCTTTTTTCAGTTGCGCGGCGTTTTTACGGTTACCGTTAAGGGTGATTTTTTTAACGCTGGGCGCGGTGGTTTTTTTGCTTTTGAGTTGATCGAATTGCCACAGTTCGGTAAGCAGCGTCTGTACCGTGTGCTGGACTTGCCAGCTGGCATCGCGGCAGTCTACCTCAATACCGTTAAAATCAATCAGCGCATCGCGGCTATTGAGTGTTTTCAGGGTTGTTGCCAGCGCGGTAATAGCTTTGCCGAAATTTTGCTCAGTAATGCCTTTGCTGGTAGCCTTGCCCAGGCCTACCAGCAACAGACGCTGAGCTTTCTGCCCAACGCTGTGGTGCAACAGCAAAGTTTGGCCGGCATTTGCCTTAAAGCCGTCCGCATGCAGTAAATGCGACAGTGCTTTTGCGCCGGCTTTATCAAGTTGTTCGGCGGCGCTGGTGTGTTGCTGACCTTCAAAGATGCCTATCACCAAGCATTGACTGCTGGCGAGAAGGGCATCGACGTTTTTTACCTGAAATTGCATACGGCTCCCCTGAATGGTTTGGGTGCAAAACGGATCACACGATGATCCGAGACAAATGAGTGTCAGTGCGGGATAATGCCACAGTGCTGAGACAGGCTACTAGTGTAAGCCATCCACCGCCTGAACCAAAGTATTTCGGCCCGTTGAGGCCAAGTGCAGACTCGCTGAGGATCGCTGCTGTTGATAATTTACCGCTATTTGAACCGAGAGATTTTACTGACCACTTTTGCGGTCAGTATTACTTTGCTGCTTATTATTATGAGTGGCCGCTTTGTGAAGTACCTGGCCGAGGCTGCAACCGGTAAAATTGCGGTGGATGTATTGTTTGCCATTATGGCCTATCGCTTGCCAGGTTTTCTGGAGTTAGTGATTCCACTGGGGTTTTTTATCGCCATACTGCTGGCCTATGGCCGCCTGTATATGGACAGCGAGATGGTGGTACTGAGCGCCTGTGGCATTAGCCAGAGGCAATTGGCGACTATTACCGGGGTGTCAACGCTGATTGTGGCCCTGGGCGTGGGCACCATGAGCTTGCTGATCAGCCCCTGGGGCGCGCTGCAAACCGAAAAGTTGTTGGCCGAGCAGCGCTCGCGCAGCGAATTTACCATGCTTAGGGCCGGCCACTTCCAAGCCATTAACGAGGGTCAACAGGTTACTTATGTGGCGGAATTAACCGATAATCGCTCGCGTTTGAATCAATTGTTTTTTGCCGAACTCGGAGCAGGCAACACAGCGCCGGCCATCGCCGTGGCCGAATACGGCACCCAGAGCGTGCACCCGGATTACCAGCAGCGCTATTTACAGCTGTTCAACGGCGTGCGCTATCAGGGTCGGCCGGGGTCGCTGGAGTATCAGGTGACCCGCTTTGATCTGTTTGCCCAGCACTTGCCCGAGCCGGATGTGTCCAGTGGCTACCAGAGCGCCATTGATGCACGCAGTACCGGAGAACTGTGGGGTGATGCATCGCTCGGCAGCCAGGCGGTGTTGCAGTGGCGGTTGTCGTTGCCACTGCTGGTGGTGGTGGTGGCACTAATGGCAGTGCCTTTGAGCCGCACCAACCCGCGTCAGGGCCGCTATTATAAAATGCTGCCGGCGATTATTTTGTACCTGCTGTATGTGGCGGCCCTCAGTACCTTGCGCAGCCGTATCGAAGCGGGCACTTTTCCGGTTATGCCGGGCTTGTGGATAGTGCATTTGGTATTTTTGTTGATAGCTTTTATGTTGCTTACGGGAGCGGATGGCTGGCGTGAATTTCTGCGCGGATGGGCGAGGAGGTTTGGTCATGGTCAAGCTTGATCGCTATATAATGCGCACGGTTGCCGCTGCGGTGCTGGCGGTTTTGCTGGTGGTGCTGGCGCTGGATTTTATCGGCAAACTGGTTGAGCAGCTCGACGACATTAGCGCCGAATACAGCTTTTATGAGTTGTTGATTTATCTCAGCTGGGGGGTACCCCGTGGCATTTACGACTACTTGCCCTATGCGGTATTAGTGGGCTGCCTGATAGGCCTTGGGGTGTTGGCAAGCTCAAGCGAGTTGGTGATTATACGCGCCGCCGGGGTGTCGGTAGCGCGCATTGTGTGGATGGTGTTAAAGCCGGTGCTGGTATTTATTGCCTTGGGGCTGGTGTTGGGTGAGTACGTAATTCCCTATGCTGATCAAGTCTCGGAAAGCCGCCGTGCCTTGGCGCTGGGGCACACGCAATCCGCCCAGGCCCAGCGCGGCGTCTGGCATCGCGAGGCGGATGAATTTATTCACTTTAATGTCATTCTGCCCGACGGTCAGGTTTATGGCGTCACACGCTACCGCTTTGATGAGAGCGGTCAGCTCAACCAGGTAAGTTTTGCCGAACAGGCCATGTTTAGTGATAACCGCTGGCAGGAGCGGGGTATTTCGATTACCCATTTTAATGAGTCCGGGCTTACCAGCGAGCGTGTA
>DATBNH010000163.1:0-3656 GCA_036554405.1 Cellvibrionaceae bacterium
TATTCTGCCAGTTGTTTAGGCGCATTGGTCGAATCCACCGGCATCGGGAAAATGCCCTCGATCAGCGCCATAGCGGTGACCCGCTCGGGAAAAGCACCGGCCAACAGCGCGGCAACAATAGCGCCGCGAGAGTGGCCTACCAGGGAAAACTCATTCCAGCCCAAGGCATTGGCAATGGACAAGACCTCGGCCACATCTTCCCAAATATTATAGGGCGCCGTGCCAGGCCGATGAGCGCTCTGACCGTGTCCGGCCATATCCAACGCAATAAATTCCAGGCCATTCAGTAGCGGTGCCAAGGCGGTAAAACTGGCACTGTTATCCAGCCAACCGTGCAGCGCCAATACTGGCTTGCCGCCAGTCTCACCCCACTGTTGAGCGCTGATATCGAGCCCTTCAGAATCAAAAAAACGTTGTATCGGTTGCATAGAGATGACTTAGCATGAATTCAGTAACCATTGTAGACACACACTAAGCGGAACAACAGCACAGGCGCTTTAAGCGGATGATATTTATCAGAGAAATAGCTTTAAGGGTGAACCAGCCAGCCAAGTTTACCCATGTCGGCGGCGGCCACCTCACACTCGACAAAGGCCAAAGAGGCTGTTTTCATTTCGTGTTCGATATCCGCTGGACCACACAGGCGGTCGAGTAAGGTAGAAACCAGGGGTTGGTGGCTGGCCAGAAGAACATTCGGCAAGCCGCTTTGATAAAGCGCATTAAGCAAGCGATCTACTTGTGCTTCCGGCTGCAACAGCTCGGTATATTCGGTAATCGGTGCACCCAATATGTCACGGGCGATAGCTGCGCTCTGACGAGCGCGGACAAAGGGGCTGCTCCAGATTACCAGCCCGGAGTGATCGATAAGATTATACTGGCGTTCAAGCACTGCGCGAACCTCGCCCTGACCGTGATCGGTCAGAGCGCGCTCGGCATCGTTACCGGCATACGGCTCGGCTTTGCCGTGCCTGAGTATCCACAGTTTCACGGCCAATACTACTTGTCGTCTTCAGCGTCAGGCGCTTTCGGCTCAGTATCAACTTTAGGTTCAGCTTTAGGTTTTTTGGGCTTGGCCGCTTTGGGTTTGGTCTCGGCAACAGGAGCTGGCTCAACCACCACTGGCGTCTCTACCACCTCGGGCTCAACAATAGGTTCGGCTGTGGGCCAGGGCGCAAAGGGGAATGGCTTATCATCGGTGTTGTACGTCAAAAAGCGCAATACCGCGTAGATAAACTGTGACAAGGTGTCGCCCAACTGACGCAGGTTAGCATTGGCCCTGCCGGTAACAAGAGCGAAAACAAACAGCACAATTACCAAAAACGACATAACAATCGCCGCCACGTATAAAAGTACCGCAAACAAAATCATAAACACCAGTCGCATCCAGTGTTCACCCGACAACAGGTTGGATTTTAATTCTTCATTATTCATGGTTATGTCCTATATATTCCACATCGTAGTTTTGTTCACCCAACATTAAGCTGCGTACCACATCGGAGACAGCTTTTTGTTCAAAGAGAACCCCATAAAGCGCTGTTACTAAAGGCATATACACGTTCAGTTCCTGTGCTTTTTGCCGAACCTGGCGCAGCGTATTAACACCCTCTGCCACCTGCCCCAAACCGCTGACCACTTCATCCAGTGGCTGCCCCTTGCCTAGAGAGTAACCGACCCGGTAGTTGCGACTCAAGTCGGATGTACAGGTCAAAATCAAATCGCCTACGCCGGCAAGACCAAGGAAGGTCATAGGGTTGGCACCCATCTCGGCGGCAAAGCGCCCCATCTCTGCCAGGGAGCGAGTCAGTAGCATTGCCTGGGTATTATGCCCCGCGCCCAGCGCCGCCGCCATGCCACAAATTATGGCATAGATATTTTTCAGCGCACCACCTAACTCCACGCCATAGCGGTCATTATTAGCATAGACCCGAAAAGTCGGCGATTTCAGGGTGGATTGCACGCATTCCACCACGTCTTTGTTCTCACTGGCAATCACCGTGCCGGTATGCTGCTTTTGCACTATTTCTTTGGCAAAGTTTGGGCCACTTAAAACACCAATGGCAAATTCCGGCAGCTCCTGCTCCAGAATCTGGCTCATCAAGGTGAAGCTACCGGGCTCAATACCCTTGGCAGTACTGACAATTTTAGCCTCGGGTTTGAGCAGCGGACCTATCAGCCGCGCAACCTTGCGAAAGGAGTGGCTGGGAATAGAGACAAAAACCAGGTCGGTATCGGTAATAGCCTCTGCCAAATCGGCGGTAATCTGCAAGCTCGCCACCAGGGGGTAACCCGGCAGATAGCGGCTGTTTTCTCTGTGCTGCTGGCAATGTGCGGCATTATCGGCATCGCGCATCCACAAAAAAGTCCTGTGGCCATTATCAGCGATGATATTCGCAATAGCAGTTCCAAAACTGCCCCCGCCCAGCACGGCTACCTGAATTGTTTGCGTCATGACATCCTCGGTCAACGTGGGTATGGAGATAACAGGGTTATTCTAACGCCTGTCGGTGACGGTTTCTTAATGTTTTGCGGTTATTTGATGCATGCTATGCCAGTCCTTTCGATCGATCCCGAATGTTACCGAGCTGTTTACCCTGTAACCTTTGTGCACACTCTTTGGGCATTTAACTTTTCCACATTTTCTGTGGATAACTTCGTGGATATTTTTTGGGAAAGGCATCTTAAGCCGCGAATACACTGGCAAAACAACAGATTGAACAATATTTAACCTCAAACAAATAACCCTTTAAAATCAATATCTTACAAGATAAAACAAGGGGTTTATGGCAATTTAAAACACTCCCGCGGGGCTTTTAGTCGATTTCACCTCAAGGTGTGCATAAAAAGTTAGTGTACATTAACCGTAAACTCGCCGTAGCCACAAAACTTTCACAAATCAAGCATAAAAAATACAAAAAATTGTCATATTACGCATAACCCCAGCCCCCACCTATAATCGTTTGCGAGAGAGTTGGATTATGCTTAATGGTTCTTTGCACCACTATCCCGCCCGGCCAAATGATTATAACCGCCATCATGATACAGCAAGGGCGAGGCTTTATTCTCGCTGACCAGTACGTCTTCTATGCGACCGATGAGAATATGGTGAGTACCATAAGTTGTTACCTGATCGGTTTTGCAAAAAAAGATGGCCTCGGAATCCTGCAAATAGGGAATCGCTTCCGGCCCTTCCTGCCAGCGGCCGACACTGAAGCGGTCATGTACTGGCTCAAAGCCTGCACACACATTAGACACCCTTTGTTGCTCCTGACTGAGAATACTCACTGCAAAGGGACAGCCCAAAACCTCGAGATGACCCCTGAGGGAGATTTGCTGGTTGACACACACCAGTAACGAAGGCGGATCATCGGAGACTGAGGTGACAGAGGATACCGTCATCGCAAAGCGCTCTTGATGATTGACCCGAGTCGACAAGATACAGACACCAGAGGCCAAGCGGCGCATGCCTTGCCTCATCGCCAGTGCCAGATCAGTATTATGCATAATGCCTCCCAAACAACCGGCAACCGCTGTTGCCGCCAGTGCGCTATTCTGGCCAGCCGCAAACATATAAGCAAGCCCACGGCCATTAATGGACGCTATTAACCAGCGTGGGCAAGTCAACACTTAAATTGCACGATTTATCGTTGACGAGTGCA
>DATBNH010000205.1:0-5903 GCA_036554405.1 Cellvibrionaceae bacterium
AGCCGCCCCTAATAACCAGGATGCCCAGGCCGCCGCGATTTTGGCATTGATAGAGTCCGATCGCTTACTCGAAGCGCTGGAAGCCACGCGTCAGGCCAAAACCCGTGATAATGGCTCCCTGCTGCAGAGCATTGCCGCCAATGCCCGCGAGGCCACAGACGCCCAGCGCGCCGTATTGTTGGATCAGTTTCAGCAACTGTTGGCCGAGGATCCCGATAACATGTCAGTGCTGGTGGGCACCGCGTTACTTTTGCAGCAACAACAGCTGCCCGAACAGGCTCTGCCCCTGGCGCAACGCGCTATTGAGCTTAGACCCAATCATATTCCCGCCATTATTCTCGCCAGCGGACTACTGCATCAGTTAGAACAAAATGACGAAGCGCTGGCGCTGGTACGGGGTAAGTTACAAGCGCAAGCCGATGACAACCGCCTGCGCCTTCAACTGGCCCGGCTTTTGGTCTTCTCCGACCTGCAACAGGCACAACAACAATTTCAGCAGCTGGTAGACAACAATCCACAGGATGCCGATTTGCTGCTGGCGCTGGCCATGGTGGCGCAAGAGCGCGACGACCAAACTGTTGCGGAAAGTAGCTACCAAAGCCTGCTGGCCCTCGGCGCACATGAATCTACCGCGCATTTCTATCTGGGGCAGCGGGCGCTAAATACGGACAACT
Organism: Cellvibrionaceae bacterium; assembly: GCA_036554405.1. Classification (GTDB taxonomy): domain Bacteria; phylum Pseudomonadota; class Gammaproteobacteria; order Pseudomonadales; family Cellvibrionaceae; genus Gilvimarinus. The sequence continues at coordinate 675 of DATBNH010000205.1, forward strand.
CTGAAAACGCGCTGGAACATTTTACCCAGGTTGCCCCGGGACCGGAGTTTATCAACGCCACCAGTGCAATTTTCAATATCCATATTGAAGCCGGTAATCTGGCCTCTGCCGATACCTATTTTCAGCAACTGATGCAGCAACTGCCCGACCACCAAGAGCAACTGATTTTACTCTATAGCCACAACCTGGCCAGTTACCACCATTACGCCGAAGCATTGCAGGTACTGAACCTGGGGTTAACAATGTTTGAGCACAATTCAGGCATGCTCTATTCTCGCAGCTTAATGCACGAGCGCCTGGGCGATATTGATAGCGCCGAGGCGGACTTACGCCTGCTGCTATTGTATGACCCCAACAACGCCACAGCGCTCAATGCGCTGGGGTATATTCTGGCCGACAAAACCGACCGCTATGAAGAGGCCTACGGCTATATTGAGCGCGCTCTGGAACAGCAACCGGATGACCCGGCCACCATCGACAGCATGGGCTGGGTGCACTTTAAACTTGGCAACTACAATCAGGCACTGCTATACCTGCGCCGCGCCATGGACTTGTATCCCGATCATGAAATTGCCGCACATTTAGGCGAAGTGCTGTGGATCACCGGCGAGCGGGAACAGGCTCGAAATGTCTGGCGCACCGGCCTGGAGCTCAAGGCCGATAGCCATCACATTCTCGAAACTATGAAGCGGCTGGGTATTGATGATCTGGAATAAACGGCTGCAACGTTTAGCATTAATGCTGGCCTGCGTCATGCTGGCCCATTGTACAGCGCTGCCGCCAGCGCCCGAGCAGGCCGTTAACTGGGAGCGGCATCAAGCGCGCATTATAGCCAATCAACACTGGGGCTTTGACAGCAAGCTGGGTATTCGCTCACCCGAGCACAGCGGCTCGGCTCGGCTTAATTGGCAACAAAGGGACCAGGATTACCGCTTGCAGCTGTCTGGCCCCTTAGGCCAGGGCGCGGTGGTGATTAATGGCGAGCCGGGGCTGGTCACTCTGGAGCAGTCCGGCGAAGCCCCCATTAGCGCCAACAGTGGCGAAGCGCTTTTATATGAAGCCAGCGGCTGGCATCTCCCCCTGGAACAACTGACCGCCTGGGTCAGGGGCATACCGGCACCGGGATTGGCCATTACTGCTCTGGAGCTGGATGAACACCAATTGCTGGCAAAGTTGATTCAGGGCGACTGGCAGCTCACCTACTCGCGCTACGGTTTATACCATGACCTTTACCTGCCGGGACGCATTGTTGCCGAAAATGCCGATACACGACTCACGCTGATTATTCACCAGTGGCAGGCACAAGACAGTGACTGATAGCTTAAGTCTGCTATCACCGGCCAAGCTCAACCTGTTTTTACATATCACAGGAAAACGCGAAGATGGCTATCACAACCTGCAGACGGTTTTTCAGCTATTGGATTACGGTGACGACCTGCACTTTTATAATCGCGCAGACGATCAACTCACCCTGACCCCGGCCCTTGCTGGCGTCGACTTTGCCGACAATCTGATTATTAAAGCCGCCCGCGCCCTGCAACAACAACATTGGCAACGCCACGGCAGGCTGCCCGGTGCGGATATTCAACTGACTAAACGCCTGCCCATGGGCGGCGGTATTGGCGGTGGCAGCAGCAATGCCGCCACTTGCCTGCTGGCGCTCAATCATTTGTGGCGCACCGGTTTATCGCAACAGCAACTTATGCTCCTGGGGCAGAGCCTGGGTGCCGACGTGCCGGTTTTCCTGTTTGGCCACAGTGCCTGGGCCGAGGGAATCGGCGAAATTCTGACTCCCCTTGAGATACCGCCAAAATGCTACCTGGTAATAGCGCCCGATTGCCATGTGAGCACCGCCGGGGTTTTTTCTCACAAAGATTTGACAACGGACACACGCGCCATTAAAGTAGCGGCCTTCCTGCAGGGCGGTGGCCAAAACGACTGTCAGAATCTGGTTAGAAAGCTGTATCCAGAAGTTGATAAAGCACTGATTTGGCTGAATAAATTTTCACCCTCTGCAAGAATGACCGGAACCGGTGGCTGTGTTTTTGCCAGCTTCGATTCTGAGCAAGAGGCGCGCGAAATACTGCGCAACAAGCCTCACGATTTAGCCGGATTTGTGGCACAAGGGATCAACCGATCACCCTGTCACCACCTGATTCCGACAGACGATTTTACTGGGGTGTAGCCAAGCGGTAAGGCAGCGGGTTTTGATCCCGTCATGCGAAGGTTCGAATCCTTCCACCCCAGCCATTTCACTATGGTCTTGGCCGTGAGTACAAACGGACTTGCCATTGAAAGATAGATAGCGACGCGGTATCCGGTTGGCGGCGCTACTGTCCGCCCAGTACCAGAGCTCTAAGCCAGAGTGACACCTGACCTTTCCCGCTCTGTATCCGAACGGTTACCCTCGCTACACCGTGTAAGTACGGTGCTGCGCTGCCCAAGCGGTGCTACAAAAAGTTTTACTGCAGACACTATAAAAGGTACCTGACGTGACTGACTTGATGGTCTTTACCGGCAATGCCAATCCGGCCCTGGCGCAAAAAATTGTGGGCCATATGGGCATTAGCCTTGGCGATGTCTCTGTCTCTCAATTCAGCGATGGCGAAGTCGCCGTTGAACTCAATGTCAATGTGCGCGGCCGCGATGTGTTTGTAGTGCAGCCAACTTGCGCGCCCACCAATGACAACCTGATTGAACTGATTGTTATGGTCGATGCTTTAAGGCGCGCGTCTGCCGGTCGTATTACCGCGGTAGTGCCCTACTTTGGCTACGCCCGTCAGGATCGCCGCGTGCGCTCGGCACGGGTACCCATCACCGCCAAAGTGGTGGCCGATATGATGGTGGGCGCGGGCGTTGACCGGGTACTGACTGTAGACTTGCACGCCGAGCAGATACAGGGCTTTTTTGATGTGCCGGTAGATAACGTCTACGGCTCACCGGTACTGCTGGAAGATATAGAATCGCAGCCGTTTGAAAACCTGGTGGTGGTCTCGCCAGACATCGGCGGCGTAGTCCGCGCTCGCGCCGTAGCCAAACAGCTGGGAGTGGACTTGGCGATTATCGACAAACGCCGGCCCAGTAACAATGTGGCCGAGATTATGAACATAATCGGCGACATTGACGGCCGCACCTGCTTGCTGGTGGATGATATGGTCGATACCGCAGGCACCTTGTGCAATGCTGCCAAGGCGCTGAAAGATCAAGGTGCCTTGCGGGTTGTTGCCTACGCCACCCACCCGGTGTTATCGGGCAAGGCCATTGAAAATTTGAAAAACTCTGTGCTGGATGAGCTGGTCGTTACCGACTCCATCCCCCTGAGTGAAGCGGCCCAAGCCTGCGGCCGCGTACGCGTTTTGACGTTGTCCAAAATGCTTGCTGAGGCGGTGCGCCGCCTCAGTAATGAAGAATCTCTGAGCGCTATGTTTCGTTAGAAACAGCTCGGGAAACCGCCGCAATACTGCGGCGTTATATAACCCCGTAAATAGTTCTGGTCGCGGACTTTTACGGTTAATCACTTGAGGATATTCTCATGAGCGAAGATTTTATTTTGAATGCTACAAGCCGTAGCGACGAAGGGAAAGGTGCGAGCCGCCGCCTGCGTCGCTTGGATGGCCTGGTTCCGGCGATTGTTTATGGCGGTGGTAATAAAAACCCTGCTTCCATCAGCATCAACCACAAAGACCTGGTTAAACATCTGGAAAACGAAGCCTTTTACTCGCACATCATCAGCCTGGTGATAGACGATAAAGCCGAAGACGTGATTTTAAAAGATTTGCAACGCCACCCGGCGAAACCGCAAATTATGCATGCCGACTTTTTCCGTGTATCTAAAACCAAAAAGCTGCAAACCAGTGTGCCATTGCACTTTTTGAACGAAGACACCAGCAAAGGCGTCAAGCAGCAAGGCGGTCAAATCATTCACAACATGGTGCAGTTGGAAGTTTCCTGTCTGCCGGCCAACCTGCCTGAGTTTATCGAGGTGGATCTGGCTGAGGTTGAAGTCGGTCAGGTTGTTCACATCTCTGACATCAAGCTGCCTAAAGGTGTTACTTCTGTTGCCCTGTCTCACGGTGCCGATCACGATCTGCCCGTAGTCGCGATCAACAAGCCTAAAGGCGCTACTGAAGACGCTGACGCCGAAGACGAAGCTGACAGCGAATAACACTTAGCTCTACCCGACACCGGTATTATGGATACACCTGTTTCATTAATTGTAGGCCTCGGCAACCCGGGGCCAGATTACGACAGAACACGCCATAATGCCGGTGCCGATCTGGTTAGCGAGCTTGCGCGCCAATTGGGCACCAGCCTCAGCGCTGATAAAAAATTCTTTGGTAACACCGCGCGCATTCGCCTTGCGAACCGCGATATTCACCTGCTCATCCCCACCACCTATATGAACCGCAGCGGTCAAGCGGTGGCGGCATTGGCACAGTTTTACAAAATCCCCCCCGAACATATTCTAATTGCTCACGACGAGCTGGACCTTGCCCCCGGTATTGCCCGCTTAAAAATTGGCGGTGGCCACGGCGGCCACAATGGCCTGCGCGATACCATTAGCGCTCTTGGTAACAACCGAAACTTTGCCCGCCTGCGCATTGGCATCGGCCATCCAGGCCAGGCCTCGCAAGTGGTTAATTACGTGCTAAAAAAAGCCCCCAGTAGCGAACAGCAACTGACCGACACCGCCATCGATAATGCCATAGCCGTACTGCCTCAGGTAGTTGCGGGGCAGTGGAATGCGGCTATGAATAAGTTGCATAGCAACTAACGGGGAACGGGGAACGGGGAACGGGGAACGGGGAACGGGGAACAAATTGTCCCTGTACTCGAAAGCTGTCAAGCCCGCAGGGCTGCTTTTGGCGTACTGCGTTTCTCGTGCTTCGTTCCGCTGGGATGCCGGCAACCTCCCTCTCAGCCACCCAATTCATGTATAATCGCGCCTCTGATTTTATTCACCTCCATCTATTCTGCGAGAGAACACACCCATGGGTTTTAACTGCGGCATCGTCGGCCTGCCTAATGTGGGCAAATCCACATTGTTCAATGCACTCACCAAGGCCGGCATTGGGGCCGAGAACTTTCCGTTCTGCACCATCGAGCCCAACGCCGGTGTGGTCGCCGTGCCCGATCCACGCCAGGATAAACTGGCCGAGATTGTTAAACCGGAAAAAGTCATCGCCACCACTATGGAGTTTGTGGATATCGCAGGCTTGGTAGCGGGCG
>DATBNH010000211.1:0-2001 GCA_036554405.1 Cellvibrionaceae bacterium
TTTATTACAGAGAAAATAAATACTCGCAAGCTCGGTTGCATTACGAGAGTCAAAATGGGGCACGCGTTGCAGAGGTTTGAGCGACGCTGGCGGCTGGGTGACCAATGAAAAGCTGGATTCTACCTGGTTAATATCTCCCGCTTGAGTACCAAAATACTTGGCAAGCAATGCTGGTAATGCCTTTTCCAGTGCATTGGTATAGGCTTCTGGGGCTGTAGCCCGGAGGCCGGGAAATAGGCCTGAATCCGCTTTAAATTCAATATTGGCGGCAATGTCGATAAGTGTCGCTGGGTTGTCCAGAAAGTTATCAATAACCAACACCGGTTGCTTTTCGGCACCTATTTGATGGTGGCTGATACGAGCGTTGGGGCTGACGAAAAGCGTAAGGTGGGACATTGAAATAGCCAATAGTGTAACAACAGATACGTAATTTTGTTATAAAGAGCCACTATACTTGCCGTTAAAATCTCGTGCAATAACAGAATAAAGCTGCCCTTAAGAGGATTCTATGAAAATAACGATAAAGTGCGCAATATTACTGGCCTGCCTTATTGGCGCTATGCCGCTGCTGGCTAAAGAGCTGCCTTCGCGCCTTATTCTGGTCATAGGCGATGGCATGGGCATGGAGTTTGTTACTGCCTATCGGCACTATAAGCAGAACCCCGACAGCTCGGTGCTGGAACGCACACTGTTTGATCAGTGGCTGCTGGGCATGTCAGCCACTCATCCGCACGATCATCAGCAGGTTACCGACTCGGCTGCGAGTGCCACAGCATTTTCGGCCGGGGTAAAATCCTTTAATGGCGCTATTGGTGTTGATCATCATGGCAATCCAGTGGAAACCGTGCTGGAACGTGCCAAGAAACACGGCTACACCACGGCAATGGTAGCCACCAGCCAGATTAATCACGCCACGCCGGCCAGTTTCGCTGCGCATATTGATAGCCGACATAAATACGATGAAATTGCCGATCAGTACCTGGACCGCCGTTACCAGGAGATGCCCTGGGTCGATGTGTTAATCGGCGGTGGCACCCGTTATTTTGTTCGCGAAGACCGCAACCTGGTAAAAGGTTTTATGGCGTTGGGCTATCAGTACGCCGACAATTTCGGCGCGTTTAGTGGCTTGACTCGCGCACCTGCCTTGGCACTGCTGGCCGCTCAGGGCTTGCCCTATGCGATCGACGGCGATATGCAGGATCGCTTGACTGTTATGGCCCGCAAGGCACTGGCACTGATGCCCGCCGATAAGCCCTTTTTTATGATGATAGAGTCCAGCCAGATCGATTGGTGCGGTCATGCCAACGATATTGCTTGCGCAATGAGGGAAATGGCCGATACCGAGGCTATGCTTTATGTACTAAAAGACTATGCCGATAAGCATCCGGGGACATTGATTGTGGTAACTGCTGATCACAGTACCGGTGGTTTATCCATTGGTGCCGATGGTGTTTATCGCTGGCGTCCCGAAGTGGTAAAAAACGTTACTGCCTCCGCCGGTGTTATTGCCAAAACCATGAAAGCTAACGCTAAAGACTGGCATGAGCACTGGCAGGCGCTTACAGCGTTGCGGCTTGATGATCAGCAGAAAAAAAGTCTGCAAACCAGGGTTAAATCTGCGGCTAAAAAACAGGAGGGTGCCGCTGGCGATGAAGCCGACGATCAGTTGCTTGCAGAGGTGCTGAGTTTGATTAATCGCGCCAGCCACACCGGTTGGACCAGTTCCGGCCATACTGGAGGCGATGTGCCGGTTATGGCGTATGGGCCAGGCAGAGAAGCCTTTATCGGCTTTATGGACAATACCGATATTGCTAAAAAGCTGTTTGCGCTTCTGCCAGAAAGCTCGGATTAATAAAATACCCGGTGCTGCACAAGCAGCGCTGGGCACTTGAGCTTTATGCGGTATCCAATGTCTCTTTATTGCGTACCCACTCGGCTACCGTGGTTTTATTAAGCATGTCCCCCACAGCCATTTCGGTCTTTTGCATAAAATCATGCAGA
>DATBNH010000620.1:0-6050 GCA_036554405.1 Cellvibrionaceae bacterium
GCCCTGGCGAAACTGACCCTGAATGATGCCTCGCTGTTTTACGAGCCGGAGAGCTCGGATGCTCTGGGTTTTGGTTTCCGCTGCGGCTTTTTGGGCATGCTGCATATGGAAATTATTCAGGAGCGGTTGGAACGCGAATACGATCTGGACTTGATTACTACCGCACCGACGGTGGTGTATGAAGTGGTGACTAACAAGGGTGAAACCCTGTATGTAGACAACCCCTCAAAGCTGCCGGACCCTGGCACCATTGAAGAAATGCGTGAGCCTATTGTCGAGGCTAATATTCTGGTGCCGCAGGAGCATTTGGGGTCCGTGATTACCTTGTGTATTGAAAAACGGGGTGTGCAGCGTGATATGCAATATATGGGCTCGCAAGTGGCGGTGCGTTACGATATGCCTATGAATGAGGTAGTGATGGACTTCTTTGACCGATTAAAATCGGTTAGTCGTGGTTTTGCCTCGCTCGATTACAGCTTTTCGCGTTTTGAAGCGGCCAAGCTGGTACGCCTTGATGTGTTGATTAACGGCGAGAAAGTTGATGCGCTAGCATTAATTGTACACCGCGATCATGCGCCTTCTATGGGGCGGGGTCTGACAGAAAAAATGAAAGAGCTGATTCCTCGGCAGATGTTCGATGTGGCTATTCAGGCGGCCATTGGAGGCCAAGTGATTGCGCGCACCACAGTAAAGGCACTTAGAAAAAATGTTACCGCCAAATGCTATGGCGGTGATGCTACGCGTAAGAAAAAGCTGCTGGAAAAGCAAAAAGCCGGTAAAAAACGTATGAAGCAAGTGGGCAATGTGGAAATTCCCCAAGCGGCGTTTTTAGCAGTACTTAAAGTCGATCATTAAGGGTACTCATGGAAAATATCAATCTGCCATTGATTCTCACCCTCGGGGTATTAATAACCGGCCTGGTGTGGCTGTTTGATGCACTGGTGCTGGCAAGGCCCCGCAAACGTGCTATTAAAGCTATAGAAGACGAGTTTTCCGGGCGCGACACCGGCGCCGACCCAGAAAAAGGCCGTTATCAGCAAGCCTTGAGTGCCGCCAGTCGCGAGCCGGTACTGGTTGAGTACAGTAAGTCTTTTTTTCCGGTGCTGCTGGTGGTCTATGTGTTGCGCTCATTCCTCTACGAGCCTTTTCAGATACCTTCAGGCTCTATGGAGCCGACGCTGGAGGTTGGCGATTTTATTCTGGTGAACAAGTTTACCTACGGCATTCGTTTGCCGGTGTGGAATAAGAAATTAATCGCCGTAAACGATCCTGAACGTGGCGACGTTATGGTGTTTTTTCCGCCGCATCTGCCAGATACCTATTACATTAAACGAATAGTGGGTTTACCCGGTGATGAAATTCGCTACACTAATCATAAGCTGACTATTAATGGCAAAGAGGTCAGTGAGCAACTGCGAGCAATATTGCCAGCGGCTGCGCCCCATTATCGCTTGGTGGATGAAACCCTGGGTGAGCGCGAGTTTACTGCGCGTAAATATTTGCAGCCGGGTCGCTATAGCCGTTTTGGCTCTTGGACCGTACCGGATGGTCACTATTTTATGATGGGAGACAATCGCGATAATAGTCTCGATAGTCGTGGTTGGGATGACCCATTTGTGCCAGAAGAGAATATAGTGGGTAAAGCCGTGGCGGTGTGGATGCACTGGGACTCACTGTTTAGCTTGCCAGGTTTTGAACGGGCCGGAAAAATTGAATAGCTGGCTTGATGGATAGGCTTTATCAATAGCATGGGGATAATGAAAATGCATACAGGTTATAGTCAACGCGGTTGGTCGTCTTTATCGTTGCTGCTGGTGATTGTTATTGCGGCATTCTTTTTGATGTGCGCCTTTAAACTGGTGCCTGCCTACGCTGAAAATCATTACATTGTTACCGGGCTAAAACAGCTCGCCGATGACCCTGAAGGGCTGGCGAAGAAAACCAATGCCCAGATTATTCGCGACCTTAACAGTTATTATACTATTAATAATGTGCGTAGCGCCGGAGCCAAGGAAATCGATATCACACGCAACAGCCGCGGAGTCGTTATCGTTAACCAGTACGAAGAGCGAATTCCCCTGCTGGCTAATATTGACGTGGTGTTGAGGTTTCATAATGTACTCGACAGTAGCAACCCTGATGATTGTTGTAAGCCCCCTGAGTGATGCCTGTGAATGAACTGTTATTAATGCGCTTGCAGGAGCGCATGGGCTATATTTTTTCAGACCCTGCGCGCCTGGTTTTGGCGCTTACCCATAGAAGCGCAGGTGCTGTCAATAACGAGCGCCTGGAGTTTCTGGGTGATGCCATTCTTAACTTTGTGATTGCCGAGGCCTTGTTTACCCGCTTTGCCACGGCACGTGAAGGTCAGTTAAGTCGATTGCGATCCCAACTGGTTAAGGGCGATACATTGGCAGAAATTGCCCGGGAGTTTTCTCTGGGTGAATGCCTGGTGCTGGGTGAGGGGGAAATGAAAAGCGGGGGCCATAGACGCGACTCCATTCTGGCCGATGCGGTTGAAGGTATTATTGGCGCCATTTTTGAAGACAGTGATATCAATCGCTGCCGCGAGCGTATTACCGGTTGGTATCAATCACGTTTGGATGCGTTGACACTAGATACCCCAGCTAAAGACAGTAAAACCCGGCTGCAGGAATTTATGCAAAGCAAACGTAAGCCGCTGCCAGATTATCAAGTAGTGGCTACCGAAGGGGACGATCATGCGCAGCGCTTTACCGTAGCTTGCCGTATTGCCCTGCTTAAAACCCCTATTGCCGCTACCGCCAGCAGCCGCCGCGAAGCGGAAAAAAAAGCGGCCGCACTGGTGTTGAGCAAACTTGGAATCATTGATTAAATGCACTCAGAAAACAAGCAACGTTGTGGCTATATAGCCATTGTCGGGCGCCCTAATGTGGGCAAGTCAACACTGCTCAATCATATGCTGGGGCAAAAAATCAGTATTACTTCGCGCAAGCCCCAGACTACCCGTAATAATGTGATGGGTATAAAGACCGAAGGCGCCAATCAGTTTATTTTTGTCGACACTCCGGGCCTGCATCAGGCTCAGCCGCGGGCCATTAATCGCTATATGAACCGCGCCGCAGGAGCGGCCATGAAAGATGTCGATGCGGTGGTGTTTGTTGTGGATCGCCTTGCCTGGACGGAAGAAGATATTATGGTGGCAAGGCAGCTTGAGGCTATTAAAAGCCCTATTATTCTCGCTGTAAATAAAGTTGATAAGATCGAAAATAAAGAGGATTTGCTGCCGCATTTAAAGCATCTTACCGAGCAGTTGAATATCACTGAAATTATTCCCCTGTCGGCACTTAAGGGCACTAACCTTGATCGGCTTGAATATTTGCTGCAAAAATATCTGCCCGAAGGGTTGCATATGTATCCGGAAGATCAGATTACTGATCGTTCTTCGCGCTTTATGGTCTCTGAAATTATCCGCGAGAAGATAACTCGCCAGCTGGGCGATGAGTTGCCTTATCAAATGGCTGTAGAGATTGAAGAGTTTAAACCCGAAGGCAAGGTGATACATATCAGCGCGGTGGTACTGGTTGAGCGTGAGGGGCAAAAACGTATCTTGATTGGCAACAAAGGCGATCGTATCAAGCAAATTGGCCAGCAGGCGCGGCTGGATATGGAAACCATGCTCGATTCCAAGGTTATGTTGCGATTATGGGTGAAGGTCAAGTCTGGTTGGTCTGACGATGAGCGAGCATTGCGCAGCTTAGGGTATGATGACCTTTAGCCGTATTGAGCTACAACCGGCTTATGTGGTTCATACTCGTGCTTATCGCGATACCAGTATGCTGGTTGATTTCTTTACCCCCGACTACGGTCGCATCACCGCCATTGCTCGCGGTGTGCGTAAACCCAAATCACCCAAGCGATCCCTCCTAAATCCCTTTTTACCGCTGTTGATATCCGTGCAGGGGAAATCATCCTTGAAGTTACTCACCCATGTAGAGGCATGCACTGTACGGGCGTGGCGATTGCAAGGTGAGCGATTATTTTCTGGGCTCTATGTCAATGAATTGATAGTTCGGTTGCTACCCGAGTGGGATGCGTATCATGAGCTTAATGCTGATTATAACGTGGCCTTGGAAACACTTGACTGCGAGGGCTCGGTAGAACCGGTGCTCAGGAAATTTGAGTCGGCATTGTTACAGGCCCTTGGTTATGGCGTGGATTATAGTATAGATGCCGAAACCGCTGAGGCCATTAAGCCAGATGGTTATTATTGTTTAAACCCCCAATTAGGGTTTTGTGTGGCACACGTTGACGCTGGCAGACTGCTATTTTCCGGTGATGATATTTTGGCTGTGGCGCACGGTGATTTTCAGCGGGAAGCAATTTGCAAGGTGGCCAAACAAATCAATCGAACTTTGTTAGCGCCTTTGCTTGGCGGGCGCCCTTTGCAGTCACGATTGCTATTTAAGGGACTGACGGCTTCAAAATAAGAGGATGATTTATGCGTCTAATGCCACGGCGTCAGGTTAATCCACTAAGGCCGGTTTGCTTTCGGTAAATATTGTATTGGTGTCATATTTTTCGGCCCAGTGGAGTATGTCGTCGATGGCTTTTTCAATAGAATCTATAGCCTGGGCGACATTATGGTACTGGCCGGCTTGCAATATTTTATCCAGAAGCCCTGCCAGGCTGCGCAGTATCGGTACCCCACAGTAACAGCTACTGCCATAGAGCCGGTGAATATGCTCCTGCAGTTGACGGTAATCTTGTTTGGTAAAGCTTTCACGGATTGCTCGCTTGTCGTCGGTTAATCCTTCGATCAGCATCACTAGCATGTCTCTGGCCAGTACGGGTTTGTAGTTTGCTAATGACAGACATTGTTCGACGCTAACGGGTTGATATGTGCCGTTCTGGTTTGGGTTGCCGGCCTTTACGGTGGTTCTCGGTAGTGGCGTACGCAGGGTATCGAAGCCGGTCCAGCGGTTTAAAACATGTGTGAATTGCGCCTCATCTACAGGTTTTTTTAAGCAATCATCAAAGCCTGCCAATAACAAGTCAGTTTTTTGGTCAGTGAGGGAGTGGGCTGTCAAGGCGATAATGGGTGTCCGTTTATTGTGCTCCTGATCCAACAGCCGCAGGCGCCGGGTGGTCTCAAGCCCATCCATGCCGGGCATTTGTATATCCATAAAAACCGCATCAAAAGAGTCTTCGCTAAACAGCTTCAGAGCCTCGGTGCCACTTAGTGCCTGAATCGTTTCAATCTTAAGGCCTTTTAATAGTTCTGATGCCAGTTGTAAGTTGGCCTTATTGTCATCAACCACTAAAACTTTTTTAAGGGTTGAAGCTTTCGTGGTTGACGAGGTGGGTTGGTATACGGATGTCCCTGATTGAATGTCAAGGTTAGTGTTAATGGCGCCCAGCAGTTCATTCTGGGTAATAGGTTTTTTTACAAAACTAAGCGGTCTTTCGGTGTTGTGGTGCTGGAATAGCTGCATATGTGCAGGCGTGCAACATACAATCATTTTGCATGAGAACTCGTTTTCCAGTTGCTCGGCAATATTGCTTAACAGTCGCGGTGGTAATTTGCGCTCTTCCGGGGCGATATCAAGAATTAATAAATGACAGGGTTGTCCGGATTGCTGCTGTTTGCGCAGCGTCGGAAACAACTCATGAATGGTCTCTATCCAGAGGGTAGAGGCTTGCCAGGATTCGGTGAGACTTTGCAGTTGTAAATAATTAATCTGATTTTCGGCGCAGATAAGCAGTTTTTTATCTTGCAGGGCATTTTGTTCGAGGGCAGTATAGTGGCTGTCTACATCCATGCGCACCGTAAACCAGAAGCTGGTGCCCTGACCGGGAACGCTGTTCACACCAATCTCGCCCTGCATGCGTTGTACCAGCCCTTTGCAAATTGCCAGGCCTAGGCCCGTGCCTGTATGTTTACGCGAAGGCGATGCATCGGCTTGGGTGAAACCACCAAAGAGAATTTTTTGGGTCTCTTCGTCAAGGCCAATGCCTTCATCACTCACCGTTACTTTAAGTATTATCTGATTTTCCTCAAATTCAACCAA
>DATBNH010000242.1:0-2349 GCA_036554405.1 Cellvibrionaceae bacterium
CCGCCAATACAATCGATAAGCCTCCCATCTGGATGAGCACTGATTTGCGTGATGGCAATCAGGCGCTGATCGACCCTATGTTGGCGGCTACCAAGCTCAGATTCTTCAAGGCGCTGGTTGACATCGGCTTTAAAGAAATTGAGGTGGGTTTTCCCTCAGCGTCGCAAGCCGATTTTGACTTTGTGCGGCTGCTGATTGAGGGCGATCATATTCCCGGCGACGTTACCATTGAAGTGTTAACCCAGGCCCGCCAGGAGTTGATCGAGCGCACCGTGGAATCGTTGTTGGGCGCCCGCCGGGCCATTGTGCATATGTACAACCCCACCGCGCCGGATTTTCGCGAGATTGTCTATCGCACCGATAAAGCCGGCGTAAAGGCGTTGGCCGAACAGGGCACGCGCTGGGTTAAAGCGGCCACCGATCGTCATCCAGAAACCCAGTGGGTCTATCAGTACTCGCCGGAAGTCTTCTCTGGCACCGAGCTCGGGTTTGCCAAAGAAGTGGTGGATGCGGTCACCGCCGTGTGGCAGCCCAGTGTCGAGCACAAAATGATTATCAATTTGCCGGCCACGGTAGAAATGTCTACCCCCAACACTTACGCCGATCAAATTGAATGGATGCATCGGCATATTGAGCGGCGCGACGCGGTGATTATCAGCGTGCATCCGCACAATGATCGCGGCACCGCCGTGGCGGCGGCAGAGCTTGCGGTAATGGCCGGTGCCGACCGGGTGGAGGGTTGTCTGTTTGGCAACGGTGAGCGCACTGGCAATGTGGACTTAGTGACCCTGGCGCTTAATTTGTATTCCCAAGGTATTCATCCGGGCTTAGACTTCAGCAAAATTGATCAGGTGCGTCAGTTGGTGGAGCAGTGTAATCAGCTGCCGGTACACCCACGCCACCCCTACGCGGGCGAGCTGGTATTTACCGCTTTTTCCGGCTCCCATCAAGATGCCATCAAAAAGGGTTTTGCCCAGCGCCGCGAGGGTGATGTATGGCGAGTGCCCTATTTACCGCTGGACCCAGCCGACCTCGGCCGCAGCTATGATGCCGTGGTGCGGGTTAACAGTCAGTCGGGTAAGGGGGGTATTGCCTTTTTGTTGCAGCAGGAATACGGCTTGGAGCTGCCGCGCCGGTTGCAGATTGAATTCAGTAAAGTGGTGCAACAGGCCACCGATAACAGTGGTAAAGAGGCGACCAGTGCCGATATCTATGCTTTGTTTGAGCACACCTATCTGGCGATTGACAAGCCCATCAGCTATGGTCAGGTGGAGCAGCACAGTGTCGAGGGCAAGGTCAGTCTGGTCTTGAATGTAATGATCGACGGCAAGGAGCGACGCCTTAACGGCAAGGGCACCGGTCCGGTGGGGGCGGCGGTCGATGCTTTGCAGCCATTGCTGGCGGCCCCTGTGAATGTAGTGGATTATCACGAGCACGCCACGGGTAATGGCGCCGGGTCAGAGGCGGTGTGTTATATCGAGCTCAAGTTAGGTGAAGGTGAGACGGTATTTGGTGTGGGGCGCGATGCCAATATTGTCGCGGCAGCGCTAAAAGCGCTGGTAGGCGGCGTTAACCGCGCCTGCCGACAAAATGCTCAATACCGGGGATGGCAACCGGCTGCTTAGTGCTACACTGGTAAAAGGCGAACAGTGATGGATGAGGCGAGTGACGTTGACGGCAAACAACCGGTGGTTGGTACTTTTGGCGATTGTGCTTACCTGCGCTCTGTTGCTAAGCCATCGCTTTTTGCCGTGGCGAACCTTGCAATTGTTACCAAACCCCGGTGCTGTACAATTTATCTATGCCGATGAAGAGGCCGGTGGCGGCAACCATATTAGCTGGGTAGATTACGATAACAGTCACTGGCGCTGTTCCCGCAGCCCAGAGCTGCCCTCGTTCTATTGTGGTTATAATCTGGCGTTGTCGGAGGATTATATTCACGGGGTGGATATTTCCAGCTATAAGCGACTGCGTGTTGCTTTAACCGTCAAAATGGACCCCCCCCGCGTAGCATTTGTATTTCGCAATTATAACCCAGAGTATTCAACATCGGATGATGGCGACAGCGCCCAGTATATTAATTTTAATGTGCGCACTCAGGATGTCACCGATGAAATTGTCGTCGGCCTAGACGAGTTTCGGGTGGCCGACTGGTGGCTTTATCAACGGGATATTCCGCGGCAATACACACAGCCTGAATTTGGCAATATCACTGTATTTGGCATTAACCTGGGCGATAATTTGCCGGCGGGTGATAGCGATCTTATTGTGCACAGGGTGACATTGGAAAAGCCCTGGATCTCTGCCGAAGGTCTGTATCTTGCGGTTTTATTGTTCTGGATGGCGGCT
>DATBNH010000292.1:0-3817 GCA_036554405.1 Cellvibrionaceae bacterium
CTTTGATGGCGATTTTTTTGTGGTACAGCAGCGGTTGGTAGGCGAAAAACATTTAAAGCTGGTGTTATCGCAAGATGCCAATGGTCAGCAAACACTGGATGCTATTGCCTTTAATATCGATACTAACCTCTGGCCCGATAATACTCTTAAAAAAATTCGTGCCGCCTACCGGCTTGATGTAAATGAATTTCGCGGCCAGCAAAGCGTGCAGCTGATGGTTGAGTATCTGGAGCCGGTGGTTGATCACAGCTGAAGAACGAAGAACGGAGAACGGAGAACGGAGAACGGAGAACGGGGAACGAAGAACGGAGAACGAAGAACGAAGAACGGAGAGGGAGAACGGAGAGCGGGGAATGCAGTTTGTAAGTACCACTAACAAAAAAACGGCAGTAGCTGGGATAGAATGAAAAATGAAAATAATATTAAAACCGAATTTGTTCAGACTGTTGTGTGCTTGTGGAGCTTGGTTGCTGGTGGGTTGTTCGCCCTCAGAGGATGCTGCCGAGACAACTGTTTCCAGCAAGCTCAGTGAGTTAACTTCTGCATCACAGGCAGATTCTCTCCCCCCAGTGGTTCTGGATACCGAGACCTTTGACACACTGCAAACGCGTGTGTTGGGACAGGTTAATCCGGCGCCAATTGATGGGCTCAAGGTGTCTTTGTGGGCACCGGAAAAATTGCTGGCCGATCCGGTAGCCATTAATGTTGATTATCAGGGCCGTATATGGGCGGCAGGGACAACACGCGCTGGCAGTTCAGAGTTTGATATTCGCGGCTACCCCCACTGGGAAATCCCATCGATGGGTTTTAACAGCGTTGAGGATCGCAAGAATTTTTTACGCACTACTTTGTCACCCGAGCGCAGCGACGAAAATACCTGGTTAAAGGATTTTAATAAAGACGGCTCGCACGATTGGCGTGACCTGACCGTAAAGAAAGAAAAAGTCGTGCTGCTGGAAGACACGCGTGGCGATGGCAGAGCTGATCAGAGCCGGGTTTTTCTTGAGGACTTTCACAGCGAAGTTACAGATATTCTTAGCGGCGTCTATTACCATAATGAACTCGATGAATTGTTTTTAGCTGTTTCGCCCAGTGCCTGGCGAGTAAAAGATAGTGATGGCGATAATCGCGCCGATAGTAAGCAGCTACTCGCCGACGGTTTTAGTGTCCATATCGGTTTTGGTGGCCACGCCCTGTCGGGTATGACCCTCGGGCCAGATGGCCGTATTTATTATTCCGTGGGTGATGTGAGTGCGAATATTACCAGCAGTGATGGCAGTACTTCTAACTATCCGTACCAGGGCGTTATTGTTCGCAGTGAACCGGACGGCAGTAATTTTGAAGTATTTGCCCACGGCTTACGCAACACCCATGAATTTACCTTTGATCATTACGGTAATCTGATTACTGTCGATAACGACGGCGATCACGATGGCGAATATGAGCGTTTATTGTATGTGATCGAGGGTTCAGATACCGGATGGCGCACCAACTGGCAGTTTGGCAAATACCGCGATCCAAAAAATAACACCTATAAAGTGTGGATGGATGAACGCTATTACACGCCGCATTTTGCCGAGCAGTCGGCTCATATTTTGCCGCCGATTGCTCCCTATCATGCCGGTCCTACGGGCATGGTATACAACCCCGGTACCGCACTCAGCGAGCGCTGGGAAAATCATTTTTTTGTGGCCGAATTTGTCGGCTCGGCAGCGCGCTCGGGTATTAATGCGTTTACGTTAAGACCCCGTGGTGCCTCGTTCGAGTTGGCCACTGATGAATCGGTATTTCAAGGTGTGTTAACCACCGGGTTGGATTTTGGCCCCGATGGCGCGCTCTATATGGCCGACTGGGTAGAAGGCTGGGGGCCCAATGGTCAGGGGCGCATCTGGACCATGGATGCTACCGAGGGCGTGGATACTGCGCAGCGCAAGTCTACTCAGCACTTATTGCAAGCCGATTTTGCGGCGCTTGATGCACAAGTGTTGACTGAACATTTGCAACATCCGGATATGCGTGTGCGTCAGCGTGCGCAACTAACGCTGGCGTCGCGCAAAGATCACCAAACCTTGAGCCAGGCAGCAGGCGAGAGCGAACATCAACTGGCGCGTATTCATGCCATTTGGGGTTTGGGGCAGCTGGCGCGCAGCGATGCACAAATGAGCGCTCCGCTAGTGTCACTGCTTAACGATGAGGATGCCGAAATTCGGGCGCAGGTGGCCAAGGTGTTGGGCGATGCCGCTTATGACGATGCTCGCGAGCCGCTGCGCGCACTTTTAGGGGATGCGAGTTTACGAGTGCGTTTATTGGCAGTTCAGGCCTTAGGCCGCATTGCCCACCCGGATGATCAAGCCGCAATTATTACTATGCTAGAGGCCAACAATGACGAGGATGTGTATCTGCGTCATGCCGGTGCCACAGCCCTTGCTCGCATAGGCGATGCCGACACACTGGGCGCTCTGCACAGTCATAAATCCGAGGCGGTAAGGGTGGCGGCGGTAGTGGCACTCAAACGACTGAAAAGCCCGTATTTGGCAGCCTTTCTTAATGATGCCAGCGAATTTGTAGTGACCAATGCCGCTCGTGGTATTAGCGATGATCATCTGGTTACCGATGCTTTGCCCGCACTGGCGCAACTGCTGGAAACCTTATCCTTTACCAATGAGCCTTTGTTGCGCCGAATTATCAACGCCAACCTTTATCTAGGCGGTAAGGCGGCGGGTGAACGCCTGTTGCAATTCGCTCTTGATCAGAACCAACAAGATACGCTGCGTGCCGAAGCCATAGCCGCACTTGCGGTTTGGTCCGAGTCCTCTGTATTTGATCGGGTCAGCGGTTATTATCGCGGCGCGGTGAGTCACGATGCCGATCAGGTGCGAGGGCCGCTTAAAAATAAAATCGCGCGCTTAATGGCAGACAACAATGCCGGGGTGCGCACAGCTACAGTAAAAGCGTTAGCGGCACTTGCGATAAACTCAGAAACCGAAGTGCTTATTACCGCCTTGCAAACAGATACCAGCGCTAGCGTGCGGGCGGCAGCACTGCAAGCATTATTTGATTTGCAATATACCGATATGGGGCAGGCGGCACTGACCGCCACCCAGGATACAGACTCTGAAGTGCGTATGGCGGCGCTGGCATTGTTGCCAAGGTTGAACCTGCCCACCGAGCAAGTGGTAACCATGCACCAGCTGTTGATTGATAACGGCACTGAGTTTGAGCAACAAGCCGCTTATCGTTCATTGGCCAATGTTAATCACGCCAGTGCTCATACGCTGCTGGCGGATTCTTTGGATAAGTTGGGTAAGGATGAGCTTGCCGCCGAGGTGCAATTAGATGTAATCGAGGCGGTAAAGGCCTCGAATAATGCCGATCTTATCGCCGCGCTCGAGGCTTACGAATCAGCGAAAAATCCCGCTGAGCCCATGCAAATGTATCGCGAAGCTCTCTATGGTGGCGATGCACATGAAGGCATGATGTTGTTCCGTTATGACAGCAGCGCTCAGTGTATTCGCTGTCATATGGTGGGTCATCGCGGCGCAGCAGTGGGGCCAAATTTAACGCATATTGGCAAGCAGTTAACCCGCGAACAATTACTTGAAGCGCTGGTTGACCCCAACGCCCGCGTGCCCGCCGGACATGGCCGAATAGCGGTCACTCTGAATAATGGCGAGCAGGTGAGCGGTTTGTTTGCAGCCGAGAGCGAAACCAGCATCACCATTGTTGATGGCGGTGAAAATCTGGAAATCAACAAAGCCGATGTGCAGCAAACCGAGTATTCGGGCTCGGGTATGCCGCCGATGAACTACATGCTCAA
>DATBNH010000298.1:0-2946 GCA_036554405.1 Cellvibrionaceae bacterium
GCAGAAATGGGCAAAGATTCTGCAGAATCCCGCAATGCCCTATATATCATGGGCTTTAAAAACGATTTTCCGCGCTATTTGAGTATTTTCAGAAGTGGCGCGAAAATGGCAAAAACGACTAGTTTACAGTATTAGGCAATACCTTCGCAGAAATCCGCTACCGCACACTGACGCTCCGCTCTTAATCTTTTCCCCATGCTCTCAATCGGCCGTCGTGACCATGGCCGGCCTCGCTTCTGCTGAGAAGCTCAACTCGTTTCCAGTTTATTTCTGAAGTTCACCTCGCAACAGCTGTGAGCCGTGCGCTTCAGCTTAACAAGGTGGTACCCATGAACGTCTTAATATCGACGGTAATGATCATTATATTTTTAGCCAGTGGCTGGGCCCCACTGGCACTGGCCGAAAACAGCGCAAGCACTGGTAAGCAAGTGTGGGCGGTGTCTATGGATAATGATTTTCTCGTCCCCCTGAGTTCTAGCGACAGAGACTTCACCGGAGGTATGGCGTTGACCTATTCCGCTGAATCTGGCGCTCAATACTGGCGGCCTGTAGACGGGTTGTTGGGCAAAATTGATCGCGCCCTGACGCGAGGCACACTCGCCAAAACGGCGGCGACAACCTCCTTTGAGTTGGGCTTCTATGGCTTTACGCCGGGTGCTACCGAGCAGGCTCACATTGTCGAAAACGACAGGCCTTACGCAAGTTTGATCTACGCTTCTGCGAGCCGTATGTACCTGCTGGAAAACGGCGGCAGTTTATCCACCGCGCTCACCCTCGGTGTTTTAGGGACCGACCTTGTCGGCTCCGCCCAGAGCGATTTACATAAATGGCTGGACAACAAACCCGTAGAGGGCTGGCACAATCAAATCTCCGACGGGGGCGAGCTTACTGCCCGCTACCAAATGGCCTATCACCACTACTGGAACAGTGAGCGCTCCACCGCGCGCTACAAAACCACGGTTTTTACTTCAGCGGGATATTTAACTGAAGTCGGCGTTGCACTGTCCACCCGGCGCGGCCTGATTCGCTCTGCGGATCATCGTTTTAATCCGGAGCTTATCTCTTATGGCGAACGCGTTAACGATGCTGTCGCCACGCCCTGGCAGGGGCGGGAAAGTTATTTTTGGGGTGGTATTGCTCTTAAGGCGCGGTTGTATAACGCTTTTTTGCAGGGCCAGTTTAGACACAGCGCCCACACGCTGGATTACAACGACCTGCGCCCCCTGATTGCCGAGGCGTGGCTCGGTTACACCTTTACCATCGGCCAGCAATACAAAGCCAGCTACGTGTTGCGTGCGCAGAGTTCGGAGCTGAAGGGCGGGCCGGGTGATCGTACTCATGTGTGGGGCGGCATTGTGTTAAGCCGCTCTCTGTAGGCATTTCTACTTGCTGCAGAATCAGGCAATAGCTTTGCAGAAACCAGCAATAAGGCGGGAACTGCCCATTAAAGCTCGCAGAATCAGGCAAGCTTCCCGCAGTAACCCGCTACCTTCTTGTGCCTCGGATTCTTTACTCTTTACAGCAAAACGGCATTGCGCCGGAACATAGATTTTGATCTTAACCACAAACCTACCCCCTTCAAACCTGGAATTTTCTGTACAGGTCGCAGCGAATGCGGCCGGCAAATGGAGTGAAAACATGAAAAGTTTAACCGCGAAAAATGTTATCGGACACGGCCGAATATCCCTTCCGCTTGTGGCCTTGGTAATGCTGCTGACAGCGTGCAATACCCCGGGCGATGAAGGCGCCGCTATGCCACCTTCGCCGGCAGTGGATGTTGCGCTGGTGATAGAAGAGCCGGTCACCCTGTGGAAGCGCTTTACCGGCCGAGTGGTCGCGCCACAAACCGTAGAGCTGCGACCTCGGGTGAGCGGCTATATCCATGAGGTCGCTTACCGGGAAGGGGAGCTGGTGGAGGCTGGAGACCTGTTGTTCCAGATTGATCCGCGCCCTTACCAAGCCCGCGAACAAGCCGCGCGTGCGGAGCTGGCATTAGCCAACAGTCAGCTGCAATTGGCCAGCACTGAAGCGACCCGGGCAGAAACACTGCTGCACAGCCGCGCCATTTCCCGAGAGGAATACGACCAGCGCAATGCCGCACTGATGAGCGCCAGGGCGCAGGTGGAAGCCGCCCAAGCGGCGCTGCAAACCGCCGAGCTGGATTTGCAATACACCCGCATCACCGCGCCGGTTAGCGGCCGTGCCGGGCGTGCGCTGGTGACGCGGGGCAATCTGGCCAACGCCGATCAGACGCTACTGACCACGGTGGTATCGGTAAACCCGGTTCATGTCTATTTTGAAGCAGACGAAAAGTCCGCCTTTACCAACCAACAGCTGCTGGCCAATGGCGGATCCAAAATTGTGCGCATCGCTCTGGGCAATGACGAGGGGCGGCGATTTAACGGCGAGCTGGACTTTGTCGACAACCAGCTGAATTCGGCAACGGGCACCCTGCAGTATCGTGCCGTGCTTGAAAACCCGGCCGGATTAATCAAGCCCGGCCAGTTTGCCCGAGTGGAAATGCCGGTGGCCGAATTGGATCTCGCGTTAATGGTAAACCGCAAGGCGGTACTGGCGGATCAGGATCGGCGCTACGTCTACGTGGTGGACGAGAACAACCGCACAGAGGCCCGACAGGTGACCACGGGCCATCAGGTGGACGGGTTGCTGGTAATCGAGCAAGGGCTGAAAAGCGGCGACCGGGTCATTATCAACGGTGCGCAGAAAGTGTTTGGCAGCGGCATGGAAGTTAACCCGCATACCGTCGCCATGAGGGAGACCGCCGAGACCGGGGTGGCCCTGGCGCAGGAGCTGGCACCATGAATATATCCCGCTTTTTTGTGGACCGGCCGATCTTCGCGGCGGTGTTGTCCATCATTATTCTCGCTCTGGGATTGATCGCACTGCCCAACCTGCCGGTGAGTGAGTACCCGGAAGTGGCACCCA
>DATBNH010000318.1:0-9089 GCA_036554405.1 Cellvibrionaceae bacterium
CGGTGGTTCCAGCTCACCCTCTTCCGATGGGCCAGGTACAACCCCTCAACCCGTCAGTCAAGCCCCGCTCACTTTTGATCACGCCACTATTAACCTCAGTATTGTGGATTCTGTACCGGCCAATCCGTTAAGTGGAGGTTCTGGTTCAGGTAGCGTTGCCTATTCGTCAAGTGACCCGAGTGTTGCAACGGTTGATGACGGAACCGGAACAATAACTTTAGTGGCCCCAGGGGCCACCACAGTTACCGCCACCAAGGCAGCCGATTCTAACTACTTAAGTGCCAGTGCCAGCTACACATTGGTTATTACCAAAGCCGAGCAAGAGCCGCTGGTTTTTGCAGAAGAGCTGATTGAAATATACATAGATGGCACCGCACCTGAAAACTCTCTACAGGGTGGCTCTGGAACGGGTGCGATAGCGTATGTCTCAATGAATCCAGCTGTTGCTATCGTTGAGTCTGCTTCGGGCAATGTTACCGTGCAAGGAGACGGCACCACTCAGATTGTAGCTACAAAACAGGGGGATGATATTTATCGTGAAGGTACAGCTCAATATACTCTGGTAATCAACAAGTACGAGCAGCAGGCGCTCGCCTTTGCCTCTGACCAAATAAGCGGTGCCGCTACAACTCAAGCCCCTGAAAACCCGTTGACAGGCGGTGAGGGCGATGGAGAAATCGTTTATAGCTCCAGCGATAGCGCGGTTGCCTCCGTCAATAGTGAAACCGGAGCTGTAGCTCTTTTGACAGAAGGTAGCGCTATTATTACAGCTGTTAAGGCCGGTGATGCATTATTTTCTGCAAGTCAGGCATCTTACGAGATTGTTGCATTTGATGTAATCAGTGGTCTTGATATACAAGTGGGGTTTAGCGACACCAGAGTTACCTGGGAAACACAGCATGACATTATTGAAACTATTCGCACGTCTCAATATAACTGCAATGTTGATAATTACCCCAGTTGTAGAAACGATCGACTGCGAAGATTCAATCAACCTCCTGCCACATTTTATTCTGATACCTTCCCCAAAATTGGCAGCCTTGCTTATCTGCATATCCAAAGTCCGGATTATCGATCCAGCCAGATTCGAATAGAGCCCGCGCCGATAGAAATCCCTTTTCGGTGGGATCATTCTTTGACAGCATTTAATGATCGTTTATGGATTATTGGGGGGGAAACGGAATCCATTACTCAGGACGATAACAGTGTTGAACGTTTTTATAAAAATGATATCTGGTCTTCTGAGGATGGAGCCACCTGGAAATTAGAAACAGAAAATGCAGAATTTTCCCCCAGAAGTGATCATACAGTTTTAGAATTCAACAATGAATTGTATTTATTTTCAGGTTGGGTGAAAGTTGAAGGGTCATGGTTTCGCGCTACACGAGAAGTATGGAAGTCTTCCAATGGTGTTAATTGGGAGCAATTGACAGTAAACAATTTGCCTATTTCAAGCCTTTCGGGAGATGTTACGGTATTTGATGGGAAATTCTGGGCAATTTCCAGCACTTTCGGAGATGCGCCATCGAATCAAATATGGTCCAGTGAAGATGGGATTGACTGGAAATTAGAAGTGACTTTTGCGCCCTTTGCGCAGCGTAAAGCCTTTACCCTTTATACCGATGATGAAAATATATACATGATGGGGGGATACAGTGGTGATAGTACCAAGCCGTATTATGATATATGGATGAGCTCAGATGGAGTGCAGTGGGACCAGGTAGAAGAAGATGGGGGTTATGAACGATTTTTGGATGGGAAGGTTGTCCGTTTAGACGGCAAATTTTATGCGATGGGAGGCTGGGGCTATTATTTTGATGAGCCAACTGTATACATCTCAGATAATGCGAGAAGCTGGAGCCTGCTGCCGAAAACTGACATGATTGGCGTAGGCCCCACTTATAGCGTCGCTGTATTTAAGGATCGTATCTGGACCTCGAACGCGACAGGGCCTGGTCGATATATATGGACAACAAGTAACGGCGTAAACTGGCGAGTGCCTGTGGATACAAGCAACATTCAGTGGCAGGCGCTCGATTAGATATTAGATCCTTAGTCTAAAAACTATTGACTTGAGGTCAATAAAATACACTTTCTACAAGCATGGCCCCCGCTTCGCGGGGGTAATTATATTGTTAATTCATTTCGCTTTTCACTTGGCTGTGCCTTCCTCGTTACAGCACGCCAAAGCAATTCAATGATAACTATTTCACGTTTTGTAATCGCGGCTAAGTTGATATCAAGTTTTTCTTAAAAGCGTATAGACTCATGAGAACCGCAGCCCACCAATTTTCAGCCAGGGCAGCCGGTAGCTGCCGAAGTCGGACACTTCCGCGCTAATCGCCTGAATGTCTTTCAGCATCTGGGTGATGTTGCCGGTAATCATTGTCTCTGTTAACGCCTTGCTCCGTTTGCCGTTTTCCAGGAGGAAGCTGTTTTTAATTACTCCAGAAAAGTCGCCATTTGCTGCCGGGTTGCCCATGGATAAACGTCCGACCAGTGCTCCGTGTTTTGTACTGGCCAGCATATCGGCGCGACTGACATCACCGGCATCAATGCACCAACCGCCAGCGATTGGTGTATAGGCAATATCCAGCTTGCGACTACCGATGTAAGACGGTAGCTGGCAGGTTAGCTTGCCGGTGTCGATAAGCGTGACCGGCTCAATCACAAAGCCCTCGGCGTTAAAAGGTGGCTGCCCCGCGCCTTGTGGGTTGTTGCGAAGCGACAATAACGGCGCGCCAATGCAATCACCCACTGCATTTTGGTAGACCGATGTTTGACTGATTAGCGCACCATCTCCGAGCTGGTGGGTTAACCAGCCAATCAGGTCCATTACCGCCATGGGCATCAACACCACCTCACCGGTGAACTTATCGCCCACCATTTCGGTTTGGGTTTCCTGCACGCTGCTGGCCATTAACTGGTCTAGGTCTAGCACATCTGTCAGTCGTTCAGGCAGAGCGTACAGATGACCGCTGGTGTAGTTAAACGAGCTGCTACCGTGCTCGTCTTTACTGGCACCCATGAGTGTCACCCCATAACTTCCCACTGACGAGGTCAGCTCGGTATCGAGCGTGGTGACTAATGCAGTTTTTTCTTGTGTATGTTTGATGGCACACTCTTCGATCTGGAACGTCGGGTATTTTTCGGCGCGAGTTTCCAGCAATGATTTTGCACTGGCGGCTATGGCCTCCCGGTCCACAGACTGCGGCCCTTGCTCAAACTTACCCCGCTGGTTTGGCGCCACGGCATAAGCTGTATCTTGCGGTGAGGTGGCCATATCCCGTTGCAGATCTGTGATCACCTGCGCAATAACGGCTTCGTCTAAACTGGTAACCGACGCAGAGGCTCGACGGCTGTCTTGAATGGCCATTATCGCCAGTGACTGGCTCTGTGTCGTGCGCATCAGGCTGACGTGATTGTGGGCAATATTGAGTTCATTGACATCGGTTTCGGTGATGGTGACTCGAGCGTCGTCAAATCCGGCGCGAGTCAGTGCGCTCAATATATTTTTCGCTTGTGTCAGCATTACTCACCTCCCAACTGTGCTTGCGCCCGAATGGCCGGGCCACCCATGGACACCACCATGGGTTGTTTTTTGCCGCAATAGCCGGCATTTTTCCAATGCATGTCAGTAGAAACCGCATCTACCGATTGCAACATTTTAATCGCCGAACCAGACAGGGTGGTATCTTTGATGGCACGGCCGAGTTTCCCATTATTAATTTCATAACCGAGAGTTACTCCGAACATAAACTCTGTGGTGGTATCAGCCTGACCGTTACTGGTCTTCATCAGGTAGTAACCGTGTTCTACATCGGCAATCATTTCTTCGAGCTTGCTGGCGCCGGGTAAAATTGCCGTATTGCGCATACGAATTAACGGCTCATCGTCAGGGGCATAGGCGCGGGCATTACCGGTGGCTTGATCGCCAAAACGGGTAGCGGTTTCGCGGTTATGCATAAAATCGGTCAGCAAGCCATTTTTGATTAAGGTAACGTCTTGGGCCGGCGTGCCTTCGTCATCGGCATAGACGGGAACGGCCAGCTCCTCGCCGTTGTAGCTATGGGCAAAATCCACCATGGTTATCAATTCACTGGCAATGCGTTGACCGCGTAAGTCCCCGGTCACGGCACCCCCGAGCACCAGATCGGCTTCACAGGGGTGGCCCATGGCCTCATGAGCTAGAATACCAGCCAAATCGGAAGCCAGTACTACGGTTTGCAGGCCGCCTTTGGCATGCACAGCTTCGCGCTTGGCCAGCAGGTGTTCATAGAGCTGATCCAGGTGGGTCTCCACCGTTGTCATCGACAAATCCAGGTTGCCGAAACTGCCTTTCTCGCCGATGATATGCGCCAGCTCAACCGGCTTGTCATCTTTATCTTTCACCGTCAGCATCAGCACGGCCATGGCGCGCGAAATATTATTATAGGCCTGGGCGCCCAAACTGTTTTGAACATATTTATGGTGATACTCATCCAGCGCCACCGCCGTGACCGAGGCAACCTTTGGGTAGCGACTGCGTATCAAATCCGTTACCGACTGCAGCCACTCAATCAGTTGCTCAGAAGACCAGTTGGGCTTGCAGGCGATACCATGCTCGCCCTGATAGGCACCTTGAGGCAGCGGCCGGCTTTTGCCACCAAACAGCTGCATGGCTTTGGCGTTGGCCAGGGCGATATTGCCGAGCTTATCGGCCCCGG
Source organism: Cellvibrionaceae bacterium (assembly GCA_036554405.1). GTDB lineage: Bacteria > Pseudomonadota > Gammaproteobacteria > Pseudomonadales > Cellvibrionaceae > Gilvimarinus. The sequence goes on from DATBNH010000318.1 coordinate 4,707, forward strand.
CAGGCCCGGTGGATGAAGCGAAGCCCCAATAACCATTCTGGAAAGCCCGGGCAGATTGTCCACTCTGGTGTGAACTGTCGTTGGCCGTTAGGTTGCCATCGAGCATAATCAGTCGGCGCTTGCGCAGTTCATGCTGACGGAATTCGTTATATTCACCGGCACGGGTGAAAGGTGCAAAAGACATGTGCTGCTCCTTGCATGAGTAAGTGCCCAGCAGCTTAGCAGAGCAGTGCCGCAAAACAAAGGTTGGTAAGATCGCAGGCGGATGCCCTCGTATCCAATGTCTTCTAAATCAAGTGGAGGATTAAAGTTTAGTTTCCCCTCTTTCTCTCTTCTCATAATCACACCCATAAAATACCAACAGCGGTGACAAATGTCAGGCAAAGTGATGACAAGTCACAATATCTTCAGCGTCTATAACCAAGGACACTGTTCTCCTCGTTAAAGCATATTCCCCCATTGAAGGAGAAACACCATGTTGCAAAAATACCTGAAACTGTTTGCCCTCAGCACACTTATGGCCGCTGGTATCGCCAATAGCGCTGCTGCCGATGAACAACTGAGAGAGATTGAAAGTGCTTATCAGTCTTCCAATGCCATCACGTTGACTGAGCTTACTGAACAGACCGAAGGCGAAAATAAATTTGTAGCCCAGTACCGACTGGCAAGCCTGCATCTGGGCAATAATCAAATGGCAGAAGCCAAGGAACTGCTCAATACACTTAGAGCTTCACTGGAGAACGAAACCAGCGCTAACCCCGACAATGCTGAAGCTTGGGCCTTGCTTGCCAGTAGCTATGGCATGCTCACCACGCTGGATCAAGGCAAGGCCATGGAATATGGCCAGAACGCCGGCATGGCTGAGAGCCGCGCGCTGGCCACTGGCAGTGACAACCCCATGGTGCTGTTGCTAACCGGTATTAACAAGTTTTACACGCCGAAGGAATGGGGCGGTGGCCATAGCCAAGCACTTTCGTTTTTCGACCGGGCAGTGACCGCCTATCAGGCAGATAATCTCGAACGCCGTTGGGGCTATGCCGATGCGCTGGTATGGCGAGGTTCGGCTCACGTCAAGCTGGGCAACCTTGCGCAGGCCGAGGCAGATGTAAACGCCGCCATAGCGATGGCGCCCGATTATCAATGGGCTAAAAGCGTGCTCGATACCTTATAACTTCCCCGGAAAAGGACAGAGGGATCGGATTTTAATATCTCCGTTCTCTTTTCGTGTGTTAGTGGCTTGGTCGACACGACGCCACTACCAAATCGTGTATTTTTCTGGCGCTGTGTCTATATTAGGTAGTCTCGTTCGACCAATTAACGGAGCTGACGCGCACGGTTTTTGGCGTATCTACTCGGCGGTGATTCACCCACACATTTATGAGGGGAAGCTGATGGCAGACACACTGGTTCTGGGTACCCGCAAGGGTACGGTTATTATTGATCGGCAGTCGGGGGGTTGGCGGGCGCGGCCAATTCTTCACGCCGGAGTACCGGTCTGTTATGCAGCGCGTGACCCGCGCGATGGTACTTTGTGGGCCTCACTGGATCATGGCCACTGGGGGCCCAAGCTGTCGCGCTCGCGAGATGGGGGCGAGAGCTGGGAAGATATTTCATCGCTGAAATACCCCAAGGGCGCGCGCCATATCGCCCAGACGCTACCCGCGCCAGACTTTGACCCCAAGGCGCCAGCCGGGCAGCCCGTGTACGCCGATGCCACTGTGTATAAAATCTGGCATCTCGCCTTTGGCCACCCAGACCAGCCCGGACGGCTCTATGCCGGCACTATTCCCGGCGGTCTGTTTATCAGTGATGATGGCGGCGATACCTGGAGCCTTAACCGGCCGCTGTGGAACCACGAGAGTCGCGGAGGCGACCTGTTTGCCGGTGACGCCACCAGCGAAAACCTCTGGGGCGGCACCCCGGCCAGTATCGATTACGGCGTGTTCGAGCCCGGTATTCACTCGATCATAGTGGACCCTCGCGACCCAGATCACCTGACTGTGGCGGTCTCCTCCGCCGGCGTGCTCGAGTCCACCGATGGTGGCCAGAGTTGGGCCGGGCGCAATCGCGGTGTTTTGATGGATTATCTGCCCAACCCCGAAGCGGATTGGGGGCACGATCCGCACTTTGTCAGCCACTGCCCTGGCCAGCCGGATCATCTCTGGCAACAGAACCATTGCGGCGTGTTTTACAGTAAAGACGGCGCGCAGAACTGGAAAAAAGTCAGCAGCCCGGATGCCGGTGTGCATTTTGGTTTTCCGGTGGCGGTGGATGATCGTGATGGCCGCACCGCCTGGGTGGTACCGGCGCGAAGTGATGCCGCACGCATGTCGATAGATGGCAGCCTGTTTGTTGCCCGCACCCGCGATGGTGGACGGTCGTGGGAAAACTTGCGCACCGGCCTGCCCCAAAAAAATGCTCATGATATCGTGCTCCGACACGCTCTGGATGCAGCTGGCGACTTTCTCTGTTTTGGCAGCACTACCGGCAATATTTATTTATCGGAAAACCGTGGCGATAGCTGGCAATGTTTGGGCAATAACTTTCCGCCCATTTACTCCATGCGTTTTGGTTGAGTGTTTTAAAAAATCGTTAGCGAATTCTTATGCCCACTGTAGAAATGACATCGCACCTCTACCGGTTTTTCCCGCAACTGGAGGACCGCACCCTAACAACACCGACCGGCTCGGTGGCCGAGGTTCTGCACGCCATTAACGAACATGCTCCCGGTTTTACCGACTACATTCTGAATGAACAGGGCGCCCTGCGCCGGCATGTTAAGTTGTGCATCAACGACACCATTGTCATCGACAGAAAAAATCTCACTGATCGCGTGCAGGAGGAGGATAGGGTATTTATTTTTCAGGCGTTAAGTGGGGGTTAGTTACCAAAATTTATTCATGTGCCATGTTATGAATATGTTAACCGGCGATTAACGCAAGCATTCAACTCAAATGAAAACAGCTAATAAATAATAAAAAATTATGCATCGCTTTTTTTTCGTAAAAAAATGCCAGTGGCCTAAGCCACTGGCATTTAGATTTTAACAGCAATAATAAAAGTTAATGTTGCTGCTTTTCAAACTGCTTGACTTGCTTTTCGGCTTCGTCTCTTGTAACGCCGTAAGCTTTTTGAATTTCACCGGCTAACTGCTCGCGCTTGCCGTCGATAACATCCAGTTGATCGTCAGTCAGCTTGCCCCACTGCTGCTTTACTTTACCTTTGGCTTCTTTCCAGTTGCCTTCAATAATATCTCTGTTCATGTCTATCTCCTGTGGACTTGTGTCCAGTTGGTGTTACGGTTAAATAAATCTCTGCTTCATACTTTTTCATCTTTGCGTGTTTTATAACCTCCTAACGCGTCTATCTACTTTTTCAGCAGGGATAAAACCTGCGCTCTTAAACATTCAATCTATAAGAGGTAATGCAAGGGCTGTGCCCAGAGACTCGCATCACACTTTTGGCGCTTGGCTTTGCATAAAGAGCATTACCAATGAATTTTCAGGTGATTTTTACGGCGGGCTGCGCAAAGTTTACAACCGCTGTTTGTGTTATTTGCGCAAACTACAATTTGTTTATGTCCATCAAGCAAAGCAAAGTCGGCCTTATGGGGTTGTCTGTGATAACACCAGCAACGCATTGCCGTTAGTGGCGCAGTAAGCAAGCGGCAATGCCTGCGTGAGTAACGACTGAATTTGCCGGGCGTGAATGGGTCTTACTGGGCTGTATAAACGGCCCCATCAATACACCAAGGATGTTTTATGAAACAGAAACTTTTCGCCCTGTGGCAAGAATACCGCGGCTTTTTGTTGTTTGTGCTGCTGATGCTGGTATTTCGCAGCGCCGTGGCCGATTGGAACCATATACCTTCCAGTTCCATGTACCCCGGTATCATTGTAGGCGACAGAATCGGCGTCAATAAACTTGCCTACGATGTCCAACTGCCCTTTACCGGCCTCTCGCTCTACAAACTGGACGACCCGGCGCGGGGGGAGATTGTGGTATTCAACCACCCGCAAACGGGCATCCGGCTGGTAAAACGCGTGGTGGGTGTACCCGGTGATACTCTGGCCATGTACAACAACCGCCTGATACTCAACGGCCAACCGCTGGCGTACACCTCGGTTGATCAGAACGCACATAGCCACGATTGGCTGGAAGAACTACCCGGAGCCAGACACAACATACGCACACTCAACACCGCCTCCAGCCTGGCCAGCTTCGACCCGGTGCAAGTACCCAAGGGCCACTATATTATGATGGGCGATAACCGCGACATCAGCGCCGACTCCCGCGTGTTCGGTTTTGTACCGCGCAGTACCATTATCGGCCGTGCCAGCCATGTGGTGATGTCTTTTGATAAAGAACGGTTCTACCTGCCCA